>NZ_JBNNVQ010000004.1:0-186950 GCF_050280625.1 Pseudomonas sp. NPDC089569 | reverse complement strand
TCGGAGTTCTATACATGACTCGTCACTCTTTCCCTTCTCGTCGCTCTTCCGATCTCTGAAATTATTGTACAGGGTGTTGCCGTCTAAGCCATTGGACATCTGTACGATGGTCACGGCCTGGCGGTGCAGCTTCTTGGTCTGTTCGAAACGGATGAACGGGCTCACGCGGCTCGACGGCTTGACCTCGGCCAGCTGGATCTTGTCGATCTGCTTGGCGCGGGAGGTCGCCTGCTTGGCTTTCGAGGCGTTGGCCGAGAAGCGGCTGACGAAGGTCTGCAGCTCGGCGATCTGTGCTTTCTTCTTGGCGTTGTCCGACAGCAGTTGCTCGCGCGATTGGGTCGCCGCGGTCATGTACTCGTCATAGTTGCCCGGGAACAGGCGCAACTCACCGTAGTCCAGGTCGGCCATGTGGGTGCAGACACTGTTGAGGAAGTGACGGTCGTGGGAAATGATGATCATGGTGCTGTTACGCGCCGTGAGAATGTTTTCCAGCCAGCGAATGGTGTTGATATCCAGGTGGTTGGTCGGCTCGTCGAGCAGCAACACTTCCGGATCGGAAAACAGTGCCTGTGCCAGCAACACCCGCAACTTCCAGCCGGGGGCGACTTCGGTCATCGGGCCGAAATGCTGTTCCAGAGGAATACCCAGGCCCAGCAGCAGTTCACCGGCGCGGGATTCGGCGGTATAGCCGTCCATTTCGGCGAATTCGGTTTCCAGCTCGGCCACGGCCATGCCGTCTTCTTCGCTCATTTCCGGCAAGGAGTAGATGCGGTCGCGTTCGGCCTTGACCTTCCACAGCTCTTCGTGACCCATGATCACCGTGTCGATCACGGTGAATTCTTCATAGGCGAACTGATCCTGGCGCAACTTGCCCAGGCGTACGTTCGGCTCGAGCATGACCTGGCCACCGGATGGCTCAAGGTCACCCCCCAGGATCTTCATGAACGTCGACTTGCCGCAACCGTTGGCGCCGATCAAACCATAACGGTTGCCACCGTTGAACTTGACCGAAACGTTTTCGAAAAGCGGCTTGGCGCCGAACTGCATCGTGATGTTAGCTGTAGAAATCAAAGGTTTTTCCTGCGGAGCATTCAGGGTTGCCAGGGTGCGGGAGTACCGCGCTCGACCCGAGTCAAAGTGCGCTGAAACGGGTTTTTCCCGTCATCAACGAAGAGGCACGTAAAGTTTGGCGGCGATTGTACTGGTCTGGCTCTTTAAACGATAGGGCAATAAGGCCGCGGCATCGTTCTGGCAGCATCGGCGCACACATTTTCACTGTTGCAGGTTAACTATTGGTTACAAACTGTGGCTAAAATGCCGTCTTCACCTGTTGCCGACATTCGGTGTGGCTCAAGGGCGGGCGCCGGGAGCACCGGTTGGTATTTTGACGCTGCACAACACCCACAGGCCGCAGGCTGGAAGGGGGCGCAGTTTGTTCACTTCTGACGTGTGACGATTTCCGTGAAACTCATCATTGCCGCTATCTACGTTGTCTCCATCGCGTACGTTCACTTGCGTGGCCGCGTTCGTCACAAACTGGGCCGTCAATTGAGCGATCACTCGACGTTTCTGGCTCCGGTCAACTGTTTCCTTTATCTGTTTTCCAAAAAGCCCAACAAGCCCTACCTCGATCCGGCGGACTTTCCCGATCTCGCGCCGTTGCAAACCCACTGGGAAGAAATCCGCGCGGAAGGCCAGAACCTGCTGCGAGCCGGTGAAATCAAGCGTTCGAACCAGTACGACGACGTCGGCTTCAACTCATTTTTCAAGACTGGCTGGAAACGCTTCTACCTCAAGTGGTACGGCGACAGCCACCCATCGGCGATGAAGCTGTGCCCGCGCACCACCGAACTGGTGCAGGGCATTGGCTCGATCAAGGCTGCCATGTTCGCCGAGTTGCCGCCGGGCTCCAAACTGGTGCGTCATCGCGACCCTTATGCCGGTTCCTACCGTTATCACCTGGGGCTGGAAACGCCCAACGATGCCGGTTGCTACATCAATGTCGATGGCGAGAACTATCACTGGCGCGACGGTGAGGCGGTGATGTTCGACGAAACCTATATTCATTACGCCGAAAACACCACGCAACAGAACCGCATCATCCTGTTCTGCGATGTCGAGCGTCCGATGAAGTATCGCTGGGCGGCCGCCTTCAACGCCTGGTTCAGCCGCAACGTCATGTCGGCCGCCGGTGCGCCGAACGAGGCGGGTGACAAGACCGGCGGTATCAATCGCCTGTTCAGCAGGATCTACAAGATTCGCCTGCGCGGCAAAGAGCTCAAAAAGCGTAATCGAGCGCGCTATTACCTGGAGAAGTGGGTGATTTTTGCTGGTTTGCTTGCGGTTTTTATCCTGATCTAAAAGATGTGTGACGGCAGAAAATGCCATCGCGAGCAGGCTCGCTCCCACAGTGTGCAAATAAGATCCTGTGGGAGCGAGCCTGCTCGCGAAGACCTCACTGGCTTTCTTTTTCGTCGCCGGCTTGCCCACTGATTCGGGCTTGGCCGGCTTCGCTCCCTTAACGGCCAAGCTGCGTTTGAGCAATTCCGTCAAGTCGATCGCATCGGCGGTTTTGCCAGCGTCCTCGGCCGTATCGGTTTCCAGATCTTCGATCTTGCCTTCATGGACCTTCCTGTCGTCCAGTGCCAGGGTCGTGTTCTCGAACGTGATTTACGGTGGACTGCGCGTTGCGAATAAAAATTTCGGTGCCGTGGTTCGTCCCGCCGGTGGATCAACGTTGTGTTACATCTTGCAAAGTAGGTTTCGATTAACAAATCCGAACCCCGGGCGTAGCGTGTTATGGAAACCCTCATCCATGCATACGTTTGGAGGCGGTCAATGAACCGATACTGGCAAGGTCTCATTCTGCTGGGCCTGAGCGGTCTCGCCGGTCCGCTTGTCCAGGCGCAGGACGTCTGGTTGCACAAGCCCTTGCAGGTCGCCCAGAACCTGCCCAACAGCGTGAACAACAGTCCTTATAACAGCCCCACCCGGCGGGCCAACCCCAACAGCATGCAAGGCACACAACCCGGTGCCCCCGCCATTCGCGGTCCCAACACCGTGCCGGTCACGCGACCACCGACCCTGGACAATGGCGGTATCGGCAATCGCTATCCTGAGCCGCGAACAACGCCCGGCAATCCACCCACCTTCATTCCCAATCCACCTCGCCGGGATCCGCCCACCAGCAATTATTGAGCGGCAAGGCATAGGTCCGGTCGACATCCACATGGCAAAGGGAATCGTGCATGTTGCGTCAATTTCTCCTGGCGTTTTCCTGTGCAAGCCTGGCCTTGCAAGTCCTGCCATCCGCCCAGGCAGCCACCGCGCAGGACATGGCAAGCGAACAGGGCACCCTGGAAGTGACACCGATCGTGCAGGGGCTGAATCATCCCTGGGCCCTGGCATTTCTTCCCGATCACAAGGGCATGCTGGTGACCGAGCGCAGCGGTAATCTGCGGCTGGTGACGGTTGACGGCAAACGCTCGGCGCCCATTAACGGTGTGCCCGATGTATGGGCCAGGGGGCAGGGTGGATTGCTGGATGTGGCGTTGTCGCCTGACTTCAGGCAAGACCGCATGGTTTACCTTTCCTACGCAGAAGGTGGCGGACAAGGCAACAAGGCCGGTACGGCCGTCGGACGCGGGCGGCTCTCCGAGGATCTCGCTACCCTGAAGGACTTTACGGTGATTTTCCGTCAGGAGCCCAAACTCTCGGTTGGCAACCATTTTGGTTCACGCCTGGTGTTTGATCGCGACGGTTATCTGTTCATTACCCTGGGCGAAAACAATGACCGGCCGACCGCACAGGATCTCGACAAATTGCAGGGCAAGATCGTGCGGATCTTCCCGGATGGCAAGGTGCCGACCGACAACCCCTTTGTCGGCCAGCCCGGAGTACGACCGGAGATCTGGGCCTACGGGCTCCGTAATCCGCAAGGCGCGGCGCTCAACCCCTGGACCGGTGCCGTTTGGGAGAACGAGCACGGCCCAAGAGGCGGTGACGAGATCAACATCATCGCGCGTGGAAAAAACTACGGATGGCCATTGGCGACCCATGGCATCGACTATTCCGGCCAGCCGATCCCGGAGTCCAGGGGTAAAGCGGCCGAAGGCACCGTCGGGCCGCACCACGTATGGGAGCAGTCTCCCGGACTCAGTGGCATGGCGTTCTATGACGGCGACCGTTTCCCGGCCTGGCGCCACAGCGCGTTCATGGGCGCGCTGGTGGCTCAAGCACTGATTCGATTGCAACTGGACGGCGACAGGGTCCTTCATGAGGAGCGTTTGCTGGGTGAACTGGGCCAACGCATCCGTGATGTGCGGCAGGGGCCGGACGGGTTTCTGTATGTGCTGACTGACGAAGAGGAGGGTGCGCTGTACAGGTTGGGGTTGAAGTGATCGGTGGGTCGACCTGCACCCCGAGGGACTTTTCAAGGCGTAACGCGTCGGCGTGGTCCTGGTAATAGTCGCGAATCAAGGCGAATTGCCTGTAGCCGCTGCGCTCATACAAGGCGATCGCCGCAGGGTTGTCGACGCGCACCTCAAGTCGTAACGCGGTGCAGTCATGCGCCAGGGCGCATGCCTGGACCTGGTCGAGCATGTGTTTGCCCAGGCCAAAACCCCGCGCGTGGGCAACGATGGCAATCGAATACAGGCGTGCCACCGACGTCCCTCGGCGAAAAAGCACCAGGGCATAACCCAACAGTTCTTCCTCACGGGCGGCCACCAGCAACTGCCCGTGGGCACGGGTGATCATCCATTGGAAGTTGCGCCTGTTGAGCCGATCCGTGGCGAAACATTGCTCCTCCAGCTTCAACAGTTCAGGCAAGTCGGCCAGCACCGCCAAACGAAAACATACCTTCATATGACCACCGTAAAAGTTGCGTAACGAAACGGGACTTTCGATAAAGTTCGTGCTTAATAGGAAAGGTCTTGTTCTTCAAACGGATCGATCACTATGTCAGCGTTACAAGGTCATTGGCGCGAAGTATCCGGGCAAACTTTGTCGGCGGCAATCACTTCTGCAAGTTGTTTGAATGGCTTGGGAAGTACTTCCAGTCAATTGATTATTATTGTCGAGCGCAAGGAAGACTGGGCGTCTTACTTGCCCAGTGAAGATATCGTGACGGCGCAGGAGTATTTGGAAAAAAGCCGTGGCAATGAGCAGGGCAAGCGTGTTCAGGTGATCAACCTGTGCCGCAGCTACAAGTATCTGGGGCATGGCTATTACTGCTCGCTACTGGCCGAGGCGCGGGGACACAGGGTCATACCGTCGGTGCGGACCATCAGTGAGTTGACTCGAAAATCCCTGTATGGCCTGGCGCTGGACAATCTGGATAAAACCCTGGAAAAAGCGCTCAGTCACCATGCTTACAGTCAAACCGAGGGTTTTACACTGACGCTGTATTTCGGAAGAACCCATATCGAGCCGCTGCAGGATTTGGCTCGGCAGATATTTGAAGTATTCGCCTGTCCGATTTTACTTGTTGAATTTCGCCGAACTAATGGTTGGCACATCGAAGGTATCAAGTTTGGTGCGCTGCATAAGTTGCGCGAAGATCAGCAAGATCAATTTGCCTATTCTCTCGACAGTTTCAGTCGCAAGATCTGGCGTTTGCCACGCTCGCGACGGTTGGCCCGATATGATCTGGCCATATTGCATGACCCTCAGGAAACCTTGCCGCCGTCCAATGCCAAGGCGCTGGATAACTTCATCAGGGTCGGCAGGACGCTGGGCATCGATGTCGAGCTGATTGAGCGCAAGGACTATGCAAGGATCGCCGAATATGACGGCCTGCTGATCCGCGAGACGACCAGTGTCGACAATCACACGTATCGTTTTGCCAAAAAAGCCGAGCGTGAAGGGTTGGTGGTCATGGATGACCCCGCATCGATACTGCGCTGCACCAACAAGGTTTACCTGACCGATCTGCTCAAGCGTCATCAATTGGGCATGCCTGCCACGGAAATCCTCTACAAGGAACGACCGCAGGACCTCGAGCGGGTTGGCGAGCGGCTGGGGTTTCCGCTGGTCCTGAAAATTCCCGATGGCTGTTTCTCACGAGGCGTGATCAAGGTCGAAAGCCGGCAGGCGTTGCTCGAAGCCACCGCTCAATTGTTCGAACACTCGGTATTGTTGTTGGCTCAGGAATTCCTCTACACCGAGTATGACTGGCGTATCGGCGTGCTTAACCGCAAACCGATCTTTGCCTGCCAGTACTTCATGTCCAGAGGGCATTGGCAGATCTATAACCACAAGGCCAAAGGCCAGGACATCAATGGCGAGTGCCGCACCCTGGCCATCCAGGATGCACCCCGGGCGGTGGTGGAACTGGCCGTCAAGACAGCGAGCCTGATCGGGGACGGGCTGTACGGTGTCGATCTCAAGCAGTCCGGTGACAAGGTGGTGGTGATCGAGGTCAACGATAACCCGAACCTCGATGCAGGCATTGAAGATGCCTGCCTTCAGGACGACCTCTATTCGTTGGTGCTGCAGGAGTTTGTCCGGCGCCTGGAACTCAAACGTCGCGGTCAGGCCTGGTGATCTGTCAATGATCAAATGTTTTGAGTTGGCTCAGGGCGCATTGCGCGCCGTAGACAGGCTTGACGCTGACGTCATGTTATTCAGCAACCCCGACGCCGCCGAGCGAAACTTGCTGCACAGTCACTTCAAGCTCGACGAACACGCCCTGGCGTCCGCGCTGGATCCTGATGAGGTATCAAGGATCGAATTTCATCCCGACAACCTGTTCCTGATCTGGAAACGGCCGCAAAACTACACCAGTGCCGATAGCCTGACCTTTGAAGTATCGTCCTGCGGTCTGTTGTTGTGCCCGGACCGCTTGCTGGTGATCGCCACCGACGATGCGCTGCTCAGCGGGCTCGGCAGACGACAGGCATTGAACACCCCGCTGGACGTGGTGCTGGGTCTGTTGTTCGACAACATCCACCACTATTTGGGCCATCTCAAAGTCATCAAACTGGTGGCGCGGGAGCTGCAGCAAAAATTCAATGCCTCCATGCAGAATCAGCATCTGATCCAGATGTTCAACCTCAGCGAAAGCCTGATCTATTACATCAACGCAATCCACAGTAACGGCGCCGTCCTGACGCGGCTGCGCAACCATGCGCAAAAAGAACACTTCAGCACCCACGCCATCGCCCTGATCGACGACCTGATCATCGAGAACAACCAGTGCTACAAACAGGCGGAAATTTACTCGACGGTGTTCTCCGGACTCATCGATGCCCGGGGCAACCTGATGAACAACAGCATGAATAACCTGCTGCGCAAACTGACGTTGATCAACGTCGTTTTTTTACCCTTGAACCTGATCGCCAGCATCGGCGGCATGTCCGAGTTCAGCATGATGACGGCGGGTACACCCTGGTGGATTTCCTATCCATTGTTCCTGACTGCGATGATGTTGGGGGCGGGACTGATGGTCGTGGGGCTCAAGCGATTGGCGAAGTGAATTGCAGCGGGTAGGCCCCGAAGAGCTTTCTCGGCAGCGCCGCAAGTTCGCGGCGGTGGCCTGTGCAAATTGGCCATTGACTTGCCATCAACGTCCGGATAGTTTCCGGGAATGAACTTCATCCCATCGCGTCTTCAGCCGAGCATTATTATTACCGCCATTCCTCATTTGGCGGGCTAGCTTGCGGCTGCAGCACCCAACCCGCCCTCGAGGCGGGTTTTCATTTTCTGTCTCGGGGCTCTGATCAATGTCAGGAGACGATCATGACCAGTACGCCCGCCCAACAAAACCTGCTTGAGCATTACGTCAAAAAGATCCTCGCTGCACCGGTCTATGAACTGGCCGTGCGTACGCCGCTGCAACCGGCGCCCGCGTTGTCGGAAGCGCTGGGCAACCGGATCCTGCTCAAGCGCGAAGACCTGCAACCGACTTTTTCTTTCAAGATCCGGGGTGCCTACAACAAACTGGTGAACTTGCCTGCTGAACAAAAGGCACGCGGCGTGATCACGGCCTCGGCCGGCAATCATGCCCAGGGCGTGGCGCTGGCAGCCCGGGAACTGGGCATCGAGGCGACGATTGTCATGCCGGCCACCACGCCGGAATTGAAAGTGCTGGGCGTTCGCAGCCGCGGTGCCCAGGCGCTGCTGGAGGGCGAGAGCTTTCCGTATGCCCTGGCGCATGCTCTGGAACTGGCCCGACAAACCGGCAAGACGTTCGTTTCGCCCTTCGACGACCCCGATGTCATCGCCGGGCAGGGCACCGTTGCGATGGAGATCCTTCGCCAACATCAGGGTTCGCTGGACGCCATCTTCGTCCCGGTGGGGGGTGGTGGGCTGATCGCGGGCATCGCGGCCTACGTCAAATACCTGCGGCCCGAGGTGCGCATCATCGGTGTCGAGTCGCAGCATTCGGCTTGCCTGCAATTGGCGCTCGAGGCCAACGAACGTCGGGTATTGCCCAGCGTCGGCACCTTTGCCGACGGCGTGGCGGTCGCGCAGATCGGTGCCCATGGCTTCGAAGTCTGCAGGTTTTGCGTCGATGAAGTGCTGACCGTGAGTAACGACGAGCTGTGCGCCGCGATCAAGAATATCTACGACGATACCCGTTCGATCACCGAACCGTCGGGGGCGCTGGCGGTCGCCGGGATCAAGAAATACGTGGCGCGTAGCGGCGTCCGGGGCCAGACCTTTGTCGCGATCGACTCCGGGGCCAATATCAATTTCGACAGTTTGCGGCATGTGGCCGAGCGTGCCGCGTTATGCGGCACCCCGGCATGATGCGGGAGGGTTATTCGGCAATGGCCTTTTCGATCTTGTCCGATGCCGACCAGACCCGGTAGCGCACCTCGACGCCCTGGGGCACGTAGAGCACGATGGGCAGTTTGCTGTTATAGCGCAGCATGAAGCCGTCGCCGATCACCGGTACGAAATCCTGCTTGCTCTTGCCGTCCGGGCAGGCCATCAGCGTACTCGCCGGGCCGCTCACTTTTTCCAGACGATAGAACGGATAACCCCAGCCTTCGAGGTTTTTCTCCTCCAGCGTGCCGCCCAGGCGCTGGCGGTTGCAGTCGACGGTCAGGGGTTTGCCGGCGAGGATCTCCACCCGCAAATCCTCTTCCTTGCCTTGGGCAGGCAGGTGGATGGCCTGGCGGGTAAAGCCGCTTTCCGCTTTCGGATAAGGGGCGACTTTTTCCAGGGTGGCGGCATGAACTGCGCCACACAGCGCGGTCGCAATCAGGCCGAGGGAGGTGCGAAACATAAAAGTACCCATGGGGCCTCCTAGCAAACGAAACAGGTGGCGAACGCTCGCCGGGCGCGCATTCTCGATATCGTGCGCACTGGATGCAAACTTACTATGTAAGTGCAAATTGCAAGGCGCCGACTGAACCTTCTTGCAAATTGCATGGCGACTGTTAACGCGCAGTTACATAAATCCTTGAATTGCCGATGAACGACCGGGCGTGTTTCAGGGCATGTTTTATGCTGTAGCTGTTCTCAAGCTGACCGGGATTTCAATTGAGCCAGCGTCCCAGATTGATTGGCAGTCTTATAAAGGAGAGGGTCGCCATGTTTCTTTCTGCCTTGGAACTTCGCAACATCATCGAAAGCAGTTTTCTGCCCAGGCGCTGCCAGTGTTCACTGTCGCCGGAGCTGAAGATGACGGTAAGGGTCTACGCCGACGGCGTAACCGATACGCTTGAATTGTTGAGGACCGACATTGATGCCAGGCATCTCAACAGCTGCCGGGAAATTCACGAGTTGATTGCCGGGCTGCGAACCGATCTTGCCCATCATCCTGTTGTGACCGAGCACCGTCAGGTGGCGGGCAAAGCGCGTTAGCCCACGGTTTCGAGTTCTACCGCCACGCGCTGGGTCTGGAAAAACGCCAGGCCCATCGCCAGTTCCAGACCGACCGCAAGCAGGATGCCGGGACCGGCATGGCCATTGAGCCATTCGGCGAAGCCCAGTATCGCCAGTCCCCAGCAACCGATCATGAAGCCAATGCTCAACGCACGGCGGGTGGATGACGCCGGTTCGTTGCGGACCAGGAAAAAAATCACCGCCAAGGCTGCAAACAGCGTTGCCGTGCGTCGTGCCATCAGCCCGACCGCCAACGAATATTCGATATCCCAGGTCGCCAGCAACCAGTCAGGCAATAGCCCCCAGACCACGGCCAGCAGCGCGCACAACGCGCAGGTGAATATCGATAACGTTCGAAACGATAACTGCATGGCGAATCCTTGCGGCAGTGAGGGTGGCGCTAAAGCATAGCGTCAGAACCCTCACGCGAATACCGCAAGGTGTTATTTCAGACTTTTCAGTCAGTTCTGATAACTGCACGCGTCGGAAAGTTTCCGATAAGCCAGCTCGGCAGGCTTGCCTGTCTGGTCATCGATGTACTTCATGTCTGCCGTGACGACCTGGCAGTCCAGTGTGGCGGGCTCGGTCAGCGAAAGGACTTTGCCCACATGCAGCGGCATGCCGTAGTGGTAAGTGGGCACCGGTTGAGCTGAGGCGGTGTCGGCGGCTTGTGCGATACCGGCGGTCGAGGCCAGGACCAGAGCAGCGAGAATGGGGAGGGTGCGCGCGTTCATGAGGCGATCTCCAGTGCAGATGCAAGGTTGCTCGACAGGTCGTCGAGCCTGCCGCACCGGGCAACAGAGGACTCTGAAGATGTGCGGTCCAGTCAGTGTTGGACTGCGCGATTAAGCATTGGTTAACTCGCCTGAACGCCACCTGTCGCTTTGCCACTACCGTCTGGCGGCCACCTTGAGACTAAAGTCGTCTGCAGTGCATTAAAGCCTTCTGCCATCATTGCCGCTCACCCCCGCGTTTTTGCTTTCCCCGACCAGTCACTGTTCGGCGCAAGGCTATTTCTGGCTGCTTGCACTCTGTGTACACGCAGTATTGTTGGAGTTTTTCATGCGTCCCCCCTTTACCTCGAACGCCGCCCGCCAGTCCTTGGGCTTCGGCGCTATTGTCCTGTGCGCCGGTTTTGCCGGACCGAGCCAGGCGAGCGGTTTCATCGATGACACCCAGGCAAACATCGAATCGCGCACTGTGTATTTCAACCGCGATTTTCGTGACGGACACTCGTCCACCGAGCAGGGTGCATCAAAGCGTGATGAGTCGGCCCAGGGTTTTATTCTCAACCTGCAATCGGGCTACACCGAGGGTACGGTCGGTTTTGGTGTCGATGCGTTGGGCATGCTGGGATTCAAGCTCGACTCCAGCCCGGACAGCAGCAACAGCGGCCTGTTGCCGTCCAGTGGTGAAAACCCGCGCGGCTCGGCCGACCAGTATGCCAAGCTTGGCCTGACAGCCAAGATGCGCGTCTCGCAGAGTGTGTTGAAGTACGGTGCACTGCTGCCGGATGTACCGTTGCTCAAGTACAACGACGGTCGCCTGTTACCCACCCAGTTCGGCGGCGCGATGCTCACGTCCAGGGACGTCAGGGATCTGTCCCTCATGGCCGCCCGCCTGGACAGCTATACCGCCCGGGATTCCACTGATGCCCAGGACATCCGCCTGAACTGCAAGAATAAGCGCTACGCCTGCAACGTCACCGCCGATCACTTCGACATGTACGGTGTCGATTACAAAATCAACGAAAGGCTGACCGGGCAATATCATTACGCTGAACTCGATGACATCTATCGCCAGCATTTCCTTGGTCTTCTGGCCAACCAGACGCTGGGGGAGGGCGTGCTCAAGGCTGATCTGCGCGTGCTCAAAAGCGACGACAGCGGCGCCGCCCGTGCCGGTTCCATCGATAACCGTGCGCTGAGCGCGATGCTCGCCTATGCGATCAGTGGCCACACGTTCAGTGCCGGCTGGCAGCGCATGTACGGCGACAGTTCGATGCCCTACCTCGATGGCAGCAATCCGTACCTGGTCAACTATGTGCAGGTCAATGACTTCGCCGCCGCACAAGAGCGTTCGTGGCAGTTGCGTTACGACTATGACTTCAAGGCCATCGGCCTCAACGGCCTGACGTTCCTGACCCGTTATGTGAACGGCGATCACATCCAGGTACCGGGCAGCGATCAGGAGGGCAAGGAGTGGGAGCGCGACAGCGAGCTGAAGTACGTGGTTCAGAGCGGGACATTCAAGAATGTCAGCCTGCGCTTGCGCAATGCGACTTATCGCACCAACTACGAGAAGTTCGCCCGGGATGTGGATGAGACCCGGTTGATCATCAGCTACAACTTTTCGGTTTTGTAGCGCATCCACGAATGCCATCGCGAGCAGGCTCGCTCCCACATGGACTTATTGTGGGAGCGAGCCTGCTCGCGATAAGGGCGTTGTATCAGTGAAGATCCTGCCGGTACGGCAAGTCCGGCCCGGTCCTGGTGCAGGTCAACGCCGCCGCCTGAACTGCAAAGCGGACCATTGCATCGATCTGCTCGCGACTGAGTTGCGCCAAACCTTCGACACAATCGAGCTGCTGCTCGGTCAACCATGCGATCACCGCCGCCTGAAAGGTATCTCCGGCCCCCACGGTATCGGCGATTTTCACCGCGCAGGCGGGCACGGTCCACGACCCGTGAGCCCGACTGAACACTGTGGCGCCTTCACTACCGCGAGTGAGGAATACCAACTGACAGCGATGTTGCAGCCATTGGTTGATGAGTCGTGCCGGATCCTGTCCCGGATACAGCAGGCTCAAGTCTTCGTCGCTGACCTTGATCAGGTCGGCATGTTCGATCAGGGTGGCGATCCGGGATCGCCACAATTGGATATCCGGCTCAGGATTGAGTCGCACGTTCGGATCGAGGCTGATCAGGCGCTTGCCGCTTTCCCTGCGGACCAATGCCAGCAAGGTGTCGGCAATCGGCTGCACCACCAACGAGTAGGAGCCGATGTGCAAGCCGCGAACTTCAGGCCCCAATGGCGGCAAATGTTCCTGCCGCAGCTGCCGGTCGGCACAACCTTCGCCACGGAAACTGTAGCGGGGCGAGCCATCGGCACCCACGGCGACCATCGCCAGGGTCGTGGGCGCGTCAAAGTCGTGTAGATAGTCCGTGCGCACGCCTTCATCCAGCAGCACCTGCAGTAGCCGTCGGCCCAGGTAGTCGGTGGACAGTCCGGCCAACAGCGCCGACTCCACCCCCAAACGGCGCAATCCCACTGAAACGTTGAACGGCGAGCCGCCTGCGATCGCTCTGAAGTTCACTTTTGAAGCCGGACCACTGGGGTCGTTTTCGCTGAAGAAATCGAACAGCGCTTCGCCACACACCAGATACATGATTGTTTGCTCGTTAAAAGGGGCCGCGGGACCGGAAACTATCGCAAGTCCGTCGACTCATGCAAAGCGTGGCCATAGACCGCCTTCATGCTGTTGGCGATCCAGCAGTAGTGCACGATTTTCGACTCGTCGAAAAAATCGGTGTTGATAATGCTGCAACGTGTCACCCAGTGCAGCGTAGGCGCAAACCAGGCATTGATCATGTGCTTGATGTTCTCGGGGCCCAGAAGGGAGTAACACGTGGCGGACAGCGACCAGAAAAATTCCGCGGAGGGAGGCTCGGCCAGGGTCTTTCCAATGTGTTGTTCGATCAGATCGAGGTGAGGAAAGGTTTTGCCGTGCCACCTGTGGGGGATTCTCGACCAGAATTGATCCTGGTCGTAGTCGGCCGAGCCACCGGTAGCCAGCACGATTCTACGCAGGGCGCTGTTTTGTTTGAGTTCGCCAATTGTGCAGGACACATCGTCGGAAGGTACGACCCGCCGGTCGAAGCGCCTGAGCAAGTGATCATTGAGTTTTTTGTGATCGAATGCCCTGCCGCCATCACCCAACTGATGAAAATCCAGAACGATGAATTCATCTGGATAATCATCCAGAAACGCTATGACTGCGGTTATCAACTCTTCCAGTTCACGACCGGATCGGTTGCCATTGTGGTGAAAGTAAAAGATGTCCTGATTGTTCTTTCGCTCGTACCCCAAACGAACATCGAAGGCACGTGCACCGTTGGCCAGTTGCCCGCTGAATGAGTCGTTCTGGCAGGCCGTCCAGTTGCCGACGACAAGACCGATATCGGGGCCTTTTTTGTCCATGCCGGCGTTATGTGCACCGGGCCAGACGATATCGGTCAGTTTGAGTGTGTCGATCTCCAGTACCTTGCTCATCCAGGTCCGTTTGTCGAGCGATCCAGCTGCGTTGTCCGTCATGGCTTTTCCCTTGGCAGTCCCCCCATTCCCTGGGTGGGTTCAATAGCTTCAAGGTATCCGGCCAGCTGCATCGAAGGCGGTACATATGTAGTGCAATCAGTTGATCCGGTTCTTGGCCTCGATCCATTGCGCCATGTACTGGGTGCTCTTGTGATGATGATGGCGGAGCATGCCGCCGGTGAAATTCTCTCGTCTGATCTGCGCCAGATGCTGCATGCAATGCTGCAGTTTCTCGACCAGCGCCGGACCGTGAATCGACTGCCGGTAACGGCTGTCCAGCAGCGTCCGGGCTTGTTCCTGGGCCTTGAGCCATAGCGCCTTGTCGTTATGCAAGCGCACGGCATGTTGGGCGAACTCGCGGGCCGTGCGAGTGATCGCCCCGGGCCAGGCTTCGTCGCCATGCATCGCTTCGGCGCCGATCGGGGTGGTGACGTTGGGCGTGCCGCAGAGCATTGCGTCGACAATCTTGCCTTTGATACCCGCACCGAAACGCAATGGTGCCAGGCACACTCGCGTCGCGGACATGACTTGCAGCGCGTCTTCTGCCCAGTTCATCACGTGAAAGCCCTGTGACGGATTGTTCAGCGCGGTGGCCTTGGGGGGCGTGTAAGCACCATAGATGTGCAATTGGGCGCCGGGTATTTGCTCGCGGATCATTGGCCACAGGGTGGTTTTCAGCCAGAGCACCGCGTCCCAGTTGGGCGCATGGCGAAAGTTGCCAATGTGCAGGAAGTGCGCGCGCTCTTCGAATGGCACCGGCGAGGCAGCTGGCGGATCGACCATCAGCGGACACCAGTGCAGCAGGCTGCGGGGCAACTTGAACTGCTCGGTGAGCAATTCGATTTCCACTTCGGAAATCATCAGGTTCAGGTCGCATCGATAGATGGCTGCGATCTCGCGTTTGGCCAGATCGGTATCGGCCATGAAATCGAATGTCTCGTGCAATGCCGGCGCGAATAGTTCGTGAAAATCATTGTTGTCGTCGCTGGCCTTCAAGCGCTCCTTGAGTCGCTGATGGCGGGCATCGCGCAGACTTTGCAGGTCGGACGTCTCCAGAACCCGCAGTGCATCGGGGCAGTGCTGCTCGACGCGCCAGCCGAACTGCTCTTCCATCATGAACCGATCGAACAGCACGATGTCCGGAGCCAACTGGCGGATGAACGTGTCGAAGCTGCTGTTGTTCAACTCGATCGGCACTTCGGCGATGCCCAGTGCCGCCAGGTCTGCCCGGTGTTCACCGGAGCGGGCGGGGCTGCTGAAGGTAATGTCCCATCCCTGCTGCACAAAACTCTCGAGGATTTGCATCATGTGGCCGCCCGCAGCGGAAGAGCGTGGCTCGGGCCAGACGTAACCGATGACCAGGACTTTGGTTGCGCGGGGTTGACTCATGAACGGTGATTCCTTGAGGCGGGAAAAGCGGGGGCGTGATTAAACCACAGCGGGCATCAGGAACTCTCCAGGATTGCCAGGACCTTGTCGCGCAATTGATCGATGGAGAACGGCTTGGCGATCAGATACATGCCCTGCGGCACCTCGATGTTTTCCGCATAGCCGCTGGCAAACAGGACAGGCAGGGCCGGGCGCAAGTCGAGCGCCTTATACGCCAACTCCTTGCCGTCCATGTCAGGCAGGCCGAAGTCAGTCATCATCAAGTCAATGTGCCGGGTCGGGTCCTTGAGTATCGCCAGTGCCTGGTCACCGCCATCGGCCTGCAGTACGGCAAATTCCAGCTCCTCCAGTACATCGACAATCAGCATGCGCACGGTGGCATCGTCTTCGACGACCAGGATGGTGGCGGCATTGGCGGACATGATCGGTCTCTCGAAAAGGGATGGTTAGTAGCCGGTCGATGAATCGCCGACCCTCTTGCATGAGTAAGTGGCGGATCCTCGCAAGTTCCCGACGCGCTATAAAAAGAATGCAGAGAAGGATAACCGCTCTTCTGAAAGGGGGAGCAGCCACATGCAGGACTTTGCGCGAAAACCGCTGAGAAAGTTGGATCGTTGTGTCGGTTTTGGGGCAAACTCCTTGAACTTCATCAGTTGGACAAGGCTTGATTATGACCTCTATGTCTTCGGTTGATGAGCAACGTTTTCGTAAACTCCTGAACCGCAACGTCAGCCTGCCGCTGGGGGTTGGCCTGGTCAGCGCGGTTTTTTTCGTATCGCTGATCACCTACCTGCTGACCACCATCCAGTGGGTCGAGCACACGGACCGGGTGATCAATAACGCCAATGAGGCGGTCAAATTGACGGTAGACCTGGAAACCGGCATGCGCGGTTTCCTGCTCAGCGGCGACGAAAAATTTCTCGAACCCTATGAAACCGCCAAGCCTCGAATCGAGGTGGTGCTCGACACACTGATTGAATTGACCGCCGACAACCCTGCCCAGACCGACCGCCTGCGCCGGTTGCAGTCGTTGCAGCAGGAGTGGGCGGCCTACGCACAAAGCATGATCGACTTGCAGCGATCGAGCGGCGATTACCGAAGCGTGGTCAGGAGCGGGAAAGGCAAACGCCTGACCGATGAGATACGCAAGCAATTCGAAGACGTGATCGACATGGAGCAGCAGTTGCGCGCTTCGCGCAACGAGGAAGTGCGTCGCACCACGATCTGGAGCATCGCCCTTTACCTGTTTTTCATCGCCGTGATCAGCGGATTGCTGGCCTATATCGGCCGCCGCGACCTGATCAATCTTTCGCAGCAATACGGTGCGAACCTGGCCAGACAACAGGCCAGTGCCGCCCGACTGGAGCGTCAGGCCTGGCTGCGTGGTGGCCAGACCGAGCTGGCGGGGCAAGTGCTGGGGCAACTGTCGTTGAATTTGCTCGGGCGCAACATATTGCAGTTTTGCGCGCAGTACCTGGGCAGCGTCGTGGCGGCGATCTATGTTCGCGAGGATCACGGTGGCCTGCGGCGCGTGGCGTCCTACGGCTTGTCCCGTGATCAGCAAGACCTTGAACAACTGGTCTACAGCGAAGAAGGCATTGTCGGCCAGGCGGTGCAACAGGCTCGCCTGATCCGCCTGGACAATGTGCCGCACGACTACTTCAAGGTCAGCTCCGGCCTTGGCGAAGGTTTGCCGCGCAGCGTACTGGTCGCACCGACCAGCGACGACGAACGGGTCAACGGTGTCATTGAACTGGGTTTTCTGCGACCGCTGGAGGAGCGCGACATTGAATTGCTGGAGCTGATAGGCGGCAACATCGGCAGTTCGATCGAAGCAGCGCGCTATCGTCAACGCCTGCAGGAAGTGCTGGCCGAAACCCAGCAGCTCAATGAAGAACTGCAGGTTCAGCAGGAAGAACTCAAGACCGCCAACGAAGAGCTCGAAGAGCAGTCGCGGATTCTCAAGGAGTCCCAGGCCCATCTGGAAACCCAGCAGGTCGAATTGGAACAGACCAATACGCAATTGGCCGAGCAGGCGCAGATTCTGGCCGAGCAACGGGACGCCATGGACCTGAAAAACACCGAACTCAGTCAGGCCCAGGCGCAGCTCCAGGAGCGTGCCGAAGAGTTGCAGCGTTCGAGCAAATACAAGTCCGAGTTCCTTGCCAACATGTCCCACGAACTGCGCACGCCGTTGAACAGCTCGTTGATCCTGGCCAAGTTGCTGGCGGAAAACGCCCAGCAAAACCTCAGCGCCGAACAGGTCCAGTTCGCCGAATCGATCTACTCGGCCGGCAACGATCTGCTCAACCTGATCAACGACATCCTCGACATTTCCAAGGTCGAGGCCGGCAAACTGGAAATACGTCCGGAAACCACCAGCGTGGAGCGCCTGGTGGAGGGTTTGCGCGGGTTGTTCGAACCACTGGCGGCAGACAAGCAACTGCGTTTTCACGTCGAGTTGCAGGACGGGTCGCCGGCCATGATGTTCACCGACCGTCAGCGACTGGAGCAGGTGATCAAGAACCTGTTGTCCAACGCCATCAAGTTTACCGAGCAAGGTGATGTCAGCCTCAGCGTTGCCGCTGCACCGCACGACCGGGTGGCCTTCATCGTCCGGGACTCCGGTATCGGCATCGCCGAGAATCATCAGCAAAGCATTTTCGAAGCCTTCCGCCAGGCCGACGGCACGACCAACCGGCGCTACGGTGGCACCGGCCTGGGATTGTCGATTTCCAGGGACCTGGCAGCGCTGCTTGGCGGCTCGATCAGTGTGTCGAGCACACCAGGGCAGGGCAGTGTGTTCACGCTGGAGTTGCCGCAGCATTACGTCGAGCCCGACCCGAATGCCGCACAACTTCAGCCGGTATCGTCGGTGACGAGTTTCGTCGCCCCTTCAGTGCCAGCTTCGAGCGTCGAGGTTGGCATTGCCCGATTCAATGACGACCGCGACAAGGCCCCCTTCACGACACGCTGCATCCTGGTGGTCGAGGATGAGACGAACTTTGCGCACATCCTCTACGATCTTGCCCACGAATTGGGTTATCAATGCCTGGTCGCGCAGGGCGCCGATGAAGGCTACGACCTGGCTTTGCAATTCATCCCGGACGCCATTCTGCTGGACATGCGCCTGCCGGATCATTCCGGACTGACCGTTTTGCAACGCCTGAAGGAACACCCCGAGACCCGGCATATTCCGGTGCATGTGATTTCCGTCGAAGACCGGGTGGAGGCGGCGATGCACATGGGGGCTATCGGTTATGCAGTCAAGCCGACCACCCGTGAAGAACTCAAGGATGTCTTTGCGCGCCTGGAAGCCAAGCTCAGCCAGAAGGTCAAGCGGGTGCTGCTGGTCGAAGACGACGATCTGCAGCGCGACAGCATTTCCCGGCTGATCGGCGACGATGACATCGAAATCACCGCAGTCGGCTTGGCCCAAGAGGCGCTGGACTTGCTGCGCAGCACAAACTTCGACTGCATGATCATCGACCTCAAATTGCCGGACATGCTCGGCGGTGATCTGCTCAAGCGCATGGCCACCGAAGATATCTGCTCGTTCCCGCCGGTCATTGTCTACACCGGGCGCAACCTGACCCGGGACGAAGAAACCGAACTGCGCAAGTACTCGCGCTCGATCATCATCAAGGGTGCACGTTCACCGGAGCGCTTGCTCGATGAGGTCACGCTTTTTCTGCACAAGGTCGAATCGCACCTGTCCCACGAGCGGCAACGCATGCTCAAGACCGCCCGCAGCCGGGACAAGGTGTTCGAGGGGCGCAAGGTGTTGCTGGTGGACGACGATGTGCGCAACATCTTTGCGCTCACCAGTGCGCTCGAGCAAAAGGGGGCCGTCGTCGTTATCGGTCGAAACGGTCGTGAAGCGATTGAACGCTTGAGTGAGGTGCAGGACATCGACCTGGTGCTGATGGACGTGATGATGCCGGAAATGGATGGTTACGAAGCCACCGTCGAAATCCGCAAGGAGCCGCGCTGGCGCAAGCTGCCGATCATCGCGGTAACGGCCAAGGCCATGAAGGATGATCAGGAGCGTTGCCTGCAGGCGGGCGCCAACGATTACCTGGCCAAACCCATTGATCTGGATCGCCTGTTTTCACTGATTCGTGTGTGGTTGCCGAAAATGGAACGAATTTAAGTGGAGCGAAACAGCGAAATCGAATTGCGCTTGCTGATAGAGGCGATCTACCTCAAGTACAGCTACGATTTTCGCGATTACTCCGGCGCCTCGATCAAGCGCCGGGTGACCCATGCGTTGAGCCAGTTCGATTGCAAGACCATTTCGGCCCTGCAGGAGAAGGTCCTGCACGATCCCGTGGCGTTCATGCAGTTGTTGCAGTTGTTGACGATTCCGGTCAGTGAAATGTTCCGCGACCCCTCGCACTTGCTGGCCATTCGCCGGGAAGTGGTGCCGCTGCTCAAGACCTACCCGTCGATCAAAATCTGGATTGCCGGTTGCAGCACCGGCGAAGAGGTCTATTCGATGGCTATCCTGCTGCGCGAGGAGGGGCTGCTGGAGCGGACCATCATCTATGCCACCGACATCAATCCGCGTTCGCTGGAGAAAGCCAAGCAAGGGATATTTTCGATGGAGAACGTGCGCGCCTACACTTCCAATTACCAGCAGGCCGGTGGCCAGCGTTCGTTTGCCGACTACTACACGGCCGCCTATGGTTACGCGATCTTCGACAAGTCATTGTGTGAAAACGTGACGTTTGCCGATCACAGCCTGGCGACCGATAGCGTATTTTCAGAGACTCAGTTAATTTCGTGTCGTAACGTATTGATTTATTTCAATAAAAAACTTCAGGATCGAGCATTTGGATTGTTTCACGAGTCGCTGTGCCACCGTGGCTTTCTGGTGTTGGGCAGCAAGGAAACCCCGGAATTTTCGGCTTTCGGCAATCAGTTCGAACCGTTGGTCAAACAGGAGCGGATCTACCGTAAATCATGAGTGACGCAACAGGTTTGCCTTCCATAGAAGCAATCGTGATCGGTGCCTCGGCCGGTGGTGTAGAGGCGCTGCTCAACATTCTCGGCCCGTTGCGTGAAGGATTCGTCCTGCCGATCGTCGTCGTGCTGCATTTGCCCAACGAACGGCGCAGCCAATTGGCGGAAGTCTTCGCCCGTCGAGTGGCATTGCCGGTTCTGGAGGCGGGCGACAAGACCCTGATCGAAGCCGGGACCCTGTATTTCGCCGCCCCCGGCTATCACTTGTCGGTGGAGCAGGACCGCAGTTTCTCCCTGAGCCTTGAGGATCGCGTGCATCATTCACGTCCGGCCATCGACTACCTGTTCGAGTCCGCTGCCGATGCCTACGGCCCGGCCCTGGCCGCCGTATTGCTGACCGGCGCCAACCGTGATGGGGCCTTCGGCCTGGCGCAGGTCAAGCGCCATGGCGGTCTGACCATCGTGCAGGACCCGAAGGAGGCCCAGGTGGCGACCATGCCCCAGGCGGCACTGGATGTTCAGCAGCCGGACTACATCCTTCCTGTTGGCGGTATCAGCCGCCTGCTTGTCGAGCTGGAACGAATCGCATGTTGAGTGAAATCCAGGCCAAACTGCTGATCGTCGACGATCTGCCGGAGAATCTGTTGGCACTCGAAGCGCTGATCAAGCGCGAAGACCGTACCGTGTACAAGGCGCAATCGGCCGATGAAGCCTTGTCGCTGTTGCTGCAGCACGAATTCGCCCTGGCCATTCTCGATGTGCAGATGCCGGGCATGAACGGCTTTGAGCTGGCCGAAATGATGCGGGGCACGGAACTGACCAAAAACATTCCCATCGTGTTCGTCAGTGCCGCCGGTCGCGAGATGAATTACGCGTTCAAGGGCTACGAAAGCGGTGCGGTGGACTTCCTGCACAAACCGCTGGATGTCCATGCGGTCAAGAGCAAGGTCAATGTGTTTGTAGAACTGTATCGCCAGAGCAAGGCCATGAAGCAACAGGTTCAGGCGCTGGAGCAGAGCCGTCGCGAGCAGCAGACATTGCTTGAGCGTTTGCAGCGCACGCAACTGGAACTGGAGCAGGCGGTGCGCATGCGCGATGACTTCATGTCCATCGTCGCCCATGAAGTGCGCACGCCGCTCAATGGCCTGATCCTTGAAACCCAGTTGCGCAAGATGCACCTGGCTCGGGACAACGCCGCCGCGTTCACCCTCGACAAAATGCACGCGATGGTCGACCGCGACGAACGGCAGATCAAGAGCCTGATCCGACTGATTGAAGACATGCTCGATGTGTCGCGCATTCGTACCGGTAAACTGTCGATCCGCCCCAGGCGTTTTGATTTGTCGGCGTTGGTACGCGGCGTGTTGCAAAATTTCGCTCCGCAGATCGAAGCCGCCCAGGCGAGCGTTTCCCTCGACGCCGAGCAACCGGTGGTGGGCAACTGGGATGAGTTTCGCATCGAACAGGTGATTTCCAATCTGCTGACCAATGCATTGCGTTATGGCGCCAAGAGCCCGATCAGCGTGAGGGTGTACAGTGACAGCCATGACGCCTGGGTTGAAGTCCGTGATTTCGGCATCGGCATCAGTGAAGAAAACCAGTTGCGGATTTTTCAGCAGTTCGAGCGCGTTTCAACCAAGCAGGCCGCCGCCGGGCTGGGCCTGGGATTGTTTATTTCCGAACAGATTGTCACCGCCCATGGCGGTACCATTACCGTCGACAGCCGGATTGGCGAAGGCGCCCTGTTTCGCGTTTGTCTGCCGCTGTAGGAAAACGGCGCGATGAACGCAACCTCTGATCGACCCCACGGTCGTATCAGCAGCTATTGATCGAACAAAGGCTTCCCATGAGTGAAGATGCACAAGATGTAGTACTCGTCGTCGAGGACGAACCGGTTATCTTGATGGTGCTGACTGACTATTTGTCGGGGCAGGGTTATCGCGTATTGCAGGCGGAAAACGGAGAACAGGCGTTCGATATCCTGTCGAGCAAACCGCATCTGGATATGCTGATCACTGATTTTCGCCTGCCGGGCGGTATCTCCGGCGTGCAGATCGCCGAACCGGCCGTGAAGCTGCGACCGGATCTGAAGGTCATCTTCATCAGCGGTTATCCGCAGGAAATCCGTGAGACGGGCAGCCCGATCACCCGCAAGGCGCCCATCCTGGAAAAACCCTTTGATCTGGATGTGCTGCAGGAAATCATGGAAGACATGCTCTCCTGAGCCCCTTCATGCGCCGATCATCTCGCGTACCTTGGCGGTCAACAGGTCAAAGGTGAACGGCTTGGTGATCATCTGCATGCCCGGGTCGAGGAAGCCGCCGCGCACCGCCGCGTGTTCGGCGTAGCCGGTGATGAACAGCACCTTGAGTCCGGGCCGGTATTGCCGGCCGATTTCCGCCAGTTGCCGGCCGTTCATGCCGGGCAGGCCGACATCGCTGATCATCAGGTCGATGCGTTGCGCCGAGTCCAGGATCGGCATCGCGCCGTCGGCATCACCGGCCTCGACAAAGGCATAGCCCAGCTCGCCCAATACCGTACAGACCAACACCCGCACCGCAGGATCGTCCTCGACGATCAGCACCGTTTCACCGTTTCGCGCCAGCAGCGGTTGCCGGTTGTCGACCGGGTGGTCCTGCGGCGGCTCGCCCCCGAATCGCGGCAGGAACAGGCTCACCGTGGTGCCCTGGCCCACCTCGCTCTGGATCGACACATGGCCGCCGGACTGTTTGCTGAAGCCATAAATCATCGACAAGCCAAGGCCGGTGCCCTGGCCGATCGGCTTGGTGGTAAAGAACGGATCGAATGCACGGTTGATGGTAGCGGGGGGCATGCCGCAGCCATTATCGGCGACACTGAGCACCACGTAGTCGCCGGGCTTGAGGTTGCCGTGCAGCTCGGTCAACTGCCCATTCAGGGATTGATTGCGGGTTCTGACAACGAGGTTGCCGCCATCGGGCATGGCGTCGCGAGCATTGATCACCAGATTGAGCAGGGCGCTTTCCAGCTGATTGGGGTCGACTTCCGCCACCCACAGCTGCTCGTTGAGTTGCATGTCCAGGTGAATGCTTTCGCTGATGCTGTGTTGCAACAGTTCATGCATCGACACCACCAGGTTATTCATTTGTACCGGTTTGGAATCCAGCGATTGCCGGCGGGAAAACGCCAGCAACCGATGAGTCAGGCCAGCAGCACGGTTGGCCGAGGTAACGCCGAGGTCGATCAGGCTTTCCAGATCCTCGGTTCGACCCCGCGCCAGACGTCGCCGCAACAATTCCAGGCTGCCGATGATACCGGTCAACATGTTGTTGAAGTCGTGGGCAATCCCGCCTGTGAGCTGCCCGACCGCTTCCATTTTCTGGGATTGTCGCAACGCTTCTTCGTTGTGGCGCAACTGGGCCGTGCGCTCTTGAACCTGTTGCTCCAGGGTTTCCAGGGTGTTTTGCAGGCGCAACTCACTCTGGCTCAAGTCAATCAACCGGTCCCTGGCTTCATACTGTCGTCGCCGACCACGCAGGGCCGTGGTAACCAGGCTGATCAGGGTTTCCGGGTGAAAAGGTCGCTCAAGAAATGTCACGTTGCCCAGTTGCGAGCTGAAACGGGCAGCGAGGTCCTTCCCGGGTCCGCCGTGGCGGGTCAGCAGCACAATCGGCAGGTCCGACCAGGCCGGCTGTTGCCCGATCAGGTCCGTCAACGGCTGCAGGTCGGTGTCCAGCAAGGCCTCGAAGGCAATCAGCAACAGGCCCGCACCTTGTTCAAGTTCAGCACACAGACCGTGCAGATCCTTACTAACGACCCCGTCGAAGCCCGCCTCATGGAGCAACATCAGGGCGATCTGGCTGTCGCGTCCCAGTGGCGCCAGGATGATCGCCTGTTCAGAAGTTGCCCATTGCGCCATCACGGGGCTTCGTCCTCGAGCAATGGCATGCTTGCGCCCAGATAAGTAGGGACGCCGCGCAATATGCCCTGGAAGGCATCCAGCGGCTGGCCGATGGTGATGCCCCCGGAACCGATGCGATATTCACGAATGGTCGATTCATGGGCACCGGTACGTTTCTTGATGATCGAGATCGCCCGGCGCACCTTGCCCAGCGCTTCGAAATAACGCAGCAGAATGACCGTGTCCGCCAGGTAAGTGATGTCCACCGGCGCTTGCATATCCCCAACCAGGCCATGTTGGGCGACGGTCATGAACGTCGCGGCGCCCTTGCGGTTGACGTACAACAGCAGCTCATGGATGTGCAGCACCAGGGCATTTTCTTCCGGCATTGCCGCTTGATAGCCATTGAGGCTGTCAATCACCACGGTTTTGATGTCACCGTTATCGACGCAACGGCGAACCCGATCAGCAAATTCGCCGGGGGACAATTCGGCGGCATCCACTTGTTCGATCAGCAGATTGCCGGTGTCTTGCAGCACCTGCAGGTCAATGCCGATCTTCTTCATGCGATCGAAGAGCAACCCGAGTTCTTCATCGAAGATGAACAATGCGGCCTTTTCACCACGCGTCACGGCGGCGGCTGCAAAAAGCATCGCCACCAGCGACTTGCCTGTACCGGCCGGGCCAAGAATCAGGCTGCTGGAGCCGGTCTCGATGCCGCCACCGAGCAGTGCGTCCATTTGCGCGATGCCGCTGGTCAATTGTTCTCGCAGATAAGCCCCACGGTGCTCGGCCGCCACCAGCCGCGGAAAAACGTGCACGCCGTCTTCCAGGATAGTGAAGTCATGGAAGCCGCCACGGTACTTCTGGCCGCGGTACTTCATCACGCGGATGCGCCGCCGCTCGGCGCCGTAGTTGGGGGTCAATTCCTCCAGGCGCACCACCCCGTGGGCGACGCTGTGCACGGTTTTGTCCAGGGCTTCGGTGGTCAGGTCATCGAGCAGCAGGACCGTGGCGTCGTAACGCACGAAATAGTGCTTGATCGCCAGGATCTGTCGGCGATAACGCAGGGAACTCTGCGCAAGCAAGCGGATTTCCGACAGGCTGTCGAGGACCACGCGGTTGGGCTTGACCCGTTCGACCGTTTCGAAGATCTGGCGGGTGGCTTCGCCCAGTTCCAGATCCGAGGAATAAAGCAGCGACTGCTGGTGCTCGGTATCGAGCAGGTTTTCCGGCGGCGTCAGTTCGAAGATGCAGACGTTGTCGTCCAGTTCCCACCCATGGGACCTGGCGCCCTGGCGCAACTCGCGCTCGGTTTCCGACAGGGTGATATACAGCGTCCGCTCGCCGGCACGGGCACCAGCCAACAGAAACTGCAAGGCGATGGTGGTCTTGCCGGTTCCCGGTTCACCTTCGAGCAAAAACAGGTGGCTACGGGAAAAACCACCATCGAGTATGTCATCGAGACCCTCGATACCGGTGGAGGCCTTTATGTTGATCGACTCGTTGGACGTAGACAAAGACATGCCCTCGCATGACCAGGGGGACGAGGCAACAGGTGTCCGACCATAATAGACTGCCTGTTCACTTGACCCCGGGCGAGGATGAGCGTTCCACGAAATTGACGGCGAACGTTACAGGCCTTGTTGCAAGGCTGGATCGTCAGGATTGAGTTGCTCCAGTTGCGCCAGCAGAATCTGCACGTTCTGCAACTGGCCGCTTTCCTTCCAGTAATTGATCAGCAGCACCCGCGCCCGACGGTCGTTGGGATGTCGCTGGACGATTTCCTGCAACTGTTTCTGTGCCGCTTCAAGCTCCTGTTCACCGTGCAGGGTCGTGGCCAGGTCGTAGCGGTAGTCCTTGTTATCCGGCTCCAGTTCCACGGCCTTGGAAAGGCCTAGCAGGGCGAATTCGCTTTGGTCGTGATGCAACAGCCACATCCCCAGGGCATGTTGCAGATAGGCTGAATCGGGCTGCGTCTTGAGCTGTGTGGCCAATAGTTGCCGGGCAGCATCGTTCTGGCCGAGCTTGTCCAACACTTCGATCTGCATCACCAGGGCGGGCAGATTGTTCGGCGCCAGCTGCAAGCAATTCTCAAGTGCCTGCTGCGCCTGCTTGAACTCGGCATTGTGCAGATACAGGCGGGCCAGTTGATACTGGTTGTCAGCACTTTGCGGCGCACTGCCCAGCACTTGCTGCCAGGCATCGATCGCTTGTTCCAGCGGTCCGAAATACAGGCCCAGGTCATCGGGCGACAGCCCCAGCAACGCGTTGACCGCGGCAAAACGTACATTCTGGTCGCTGTCCTCGAGCATCGGTCCGAGCAAAAGGCTGCGTTGCCCGCTGGGAACCAGCCCACTGACGCTCTTGATTGCGGCGATACGCACCTGCGGGGACTCGTGCTGCAAATCCGCGTCCGCCAGTTTCAACGCGACGGTACTGGGGTAGTTGGGCAGTTCGGCATGCAGCCAGATACGGCGCTTGGGGGAAATGTCCGGACGACCCAGCTGCTGATAGAGCACCCGCGCGGCGCCCGGTTGACCGTTGCGGGCCGCTTCCAGCGCTTCGCTGTAACCGCGCTTGATCGCTTCGGGCACAACCGGTGTCGTGCTGCGCTGGAATACCCAGGCCAGGGCAATGGCAAACACGATACACAGGCTGATCAGCAGGTAGCGGCGGGACTTGGGCATGCAGGATCCGGGAGCTGGCAAGCTTTGGAAAAGCCATCAGCTTCGGTCAGGCAGGTCGTTGAGTCAAACCCTGCCTCGGTAAAATGCGGGTTTTGACAGCCTGGCCAGACGTGCGGGTGAGCTCGATACTGAAATCCGTCGCGACGGCGCTGCGCTGACTACGCTTTCTGAAGACCCGTCCACGAGCACTTCCATGCAAGCGTTTGTGCAGTATTTCAAAGCCATGCTGAACCCCGGCTTCGGGGTGGTGCTGTTTGCCGTGCGCACCATAACCGCCGGGTTGTTGACCCTTTACCTGGCCTTCCTGTTCGACCTCGAACAACCCAAGTGGTCGATCATGGCCGTGGTCATCGTCAGCCAGCCTCTGGCCGGCATGGCCCTGGCGCGCAGTTTCGGGCAGATCATCGGCACCACCCTGGGCGCGGCGGTGGCGGTGGTGATCATGGCGATTTTCCCGCAGGCACCGGTGCCGTTCCTGATGACCTTGTCCTTGTGGCTGGCTTTATGCACCGCCGGTGGCACCTTGTTGCGCTACACCAGTTCCCAGGCTTTCGTGCTCAGCGGTTATACGGCGGTGGTCGTGGGGTTGCTGGCGGTTCCCGATCAGGACGGCACTTTCCTGCTGGCGGTGACCCGCTTGACCGAGACGCTGCTGGCCGTGGCCTGCGTCTGTGTCGTCAGCCTGTTGACCGCTCGCCCGGAAGCCGTTGCCAAAGATTACTTCGCCAGGATTGATCAGGTGATCAAGCTATTGGCGAGCCATGCCGCCGCAGTCATTCGTACCCAGGAAAGCGAAGCCGAGTTCCACCAGCGGCAAATGCAGCTGCTGGGACAGATCAGCGCGCTGGAAGGGGTACGCCGGCACCTGTATTACGACGCACCCCGTTTGCGCAGTGCCGATGACCTGGTGCAACTGCTTGGCAACCAGCTTGTGTTGTTGACGTCACGCCTTACCGCCTTGCGCCACCAGCGTGAGCTGTTGCTCGAACGGTGGGAAGGCGAGATACCGGCTGAAATCCTGCAGTTATTGTCCGAAGAATTGGTCTTTCTCGATGAGCTGGCCCGCCAGGGGCGCGCATTGTCCGAGGAGCAACGACGTCAGTTCGCGACCCTGCAAAGACGATTCGATGCGTTGGCTTATCGCGCTGAACAATTGATCGAGCCCTTTCAGGCTACCTTGCGTTCGCTGTCCTGGTCTTTGCGCTGGGAGCAGGCGCGGATGCTGCAGCAGCTTGAAACGATTCTGGAATTGAGCGATGTGATCCAGAGCGGGCGCCGGGCCAGCAGCGTCTATCGCGCCCAGGCCAATCCATTGCATCTGGATTTCACGCTGGCGACGATGAACGCCATCCGCGCCTACTGCGCGTTGATGGTGTCCGGCCTGATCTGGATCGAAACCGGTTGGGACGGTGCCCGCGGGGGGATGATCGTGACGGGCATTCTCTGCTCGCTGATGGCAACGTTTCCCAGACCGATCATCGCCGCCCAGAGCTTCGCCAGAGGGCTGGCGCTGGCGCTGGTGGTGTCGGCGCTCCTGCAGTTCATGCTGGTGCCGATGATCAGCAACTTCGAGCTGCTGGCGTTGCTGCTGGCACCGCTGCTCTATGCCGTCGCGGTCGGGCTGGCCAGCCCGCCCACCACCGGTACTGGCATTGGTCTGGGGCTGATTACCCTGCTGATGCTGGGGCCGCAAAACACAGGATTGGGCCAGAACACGGCGATCCAGTGGTTCGAGTTCGCCGGTGCCTATGTATGTGCCGCGACATTGGCATTGAGCGTATACGCGTTGATCTTTCCCTTCAGGCCGATTCTGCGCATTCGTCGCTTGCACCAGGAAAACTGCGAGCAGGTCTACGCCTTGCTGAAAGAGACGCCCACGGACAAAAACCAGTTCGCCTTCGAGAGCCGCATGATCGACCGTCTGACCATGATGCTGGGGCTGTTGCCGGCCATCCAGGACAAGCCCTCGCGGGACCTGTTCGAAGTCAGTCTCGCCTGCCTGGCACTGGGGATCGCCTTGAATCAGCTCAGGCAACAGGGGCAGAACAATGTGTTGCTGAGCCCGCAGACGCAGACCCGGTTATTGGACACCGTGCGCGACACGGGGCGACTGGTCGCCGGGCGGCCCGGCGTCGAAGTGGATCGGCTGCTCGACAACCTGCAAGCCTTGGGTAATGAGCTGGACGCCCTGCATTGCAACGTCCATGAACAGCTGTGGTCGGTGTTCCGCATGCGCGTGGCGCTGCTGATCGTGGTGTCGTTCCTGCGACGCCATCGTGGCCATTTCGAGCCCGTCATCGCAACTGGAGTACCGGCACTTGCCCATTGATCTTGAGATAGGCGGGGTCTACCTGCCGCCGATTGCCCAGGCCCTGTTGCTGGGCCTGCCGGTTTTCCTGGTGCTGGACTGGATTCTGCGGCGTCTTGGCGTGTTGCAGTTCGTCTGGCATGAAGCCTTGTTCGAAGGCGCCCTGTACGCCTGCGTGTGTGCGACCTTGATTCTGCTGATGGGAGCCTGATGCCTTGAAGAAGATCCTTGCGCGTCTCTCGACAATGGCGGTGGTCGTGCTGGCCTTCGTACTGGGCTGGTTTGCCTGGGAGCATTACACCCGCGCACCCTGGACCCGCGATGCGCGGGTGCGGGCCGATGTGGTCACCCTGGCCGCCGATGTCGCGGGGCGCATCGTCAATCTCGGTGTGCAGGATAACCAGCATGTAGAGAAGGGGCAGTTGCTGCTGGAAATCGACCCTTCGCGTTATGCCCTGGCCGTGGACCATGCCAGGCGTTCGGTGGAAGTGGCGAAGGCGTCGCTTGGGCAATCACAGGCGGCCATCGTTGCCAGCGAGGCGCTGCTCAAGCAACGCCAGAGCGAGGAGCGTCGGCGCCGGACCCTCAAGGAGCGTTCGGCGATCTCCGGCGAGGAGTGGGAAAAATCCAGCACCGAAGTCTCGGTGGCCCAGGCTGATTTGCTGCGTAACGAGGCCAACCTGGGGTTCGCCCAGGCCAACGTTCAATTGGCCGTTGCCGCGCTGGCGGAGGCTGAACACGACCTGGAGCGTACCCGTGTGATCTCTCCGGTCACCGGCTACGTCACCAACCTGTTGACCCGCCAGGGCGACTTTGCGACAGCGGGCGGCCCGCTGGTGGCAGTCGTGGACAGCGGTTCGTTTTACGTCAGCGGCTACTTCGAGGAAACCAAACTGCCGCGCATCACAGAGGGCGACCGGGTGGACATCGAGTTGATGAGTGGCGAGCGCTTCGGTGGAACCGTGCAAAGTATCGCTTTCGCCATCGCCGACCGGGAAAACCTGCCGGGCGGGCGGTTGCTGGCCAACATCAACCCCAGCTACACCTGGGTCAAGCTGGCGCAGCGAGTGCCGGTGCGCATACAGATCGACGCCGACTACGCGGGTAAAGACAAGCTGCGGGCGGGAACCACTGCGACGGTGACGGTGCAGGAAAACCACGATTCCCAGGATCGCCGCTGACCCTTGTGGGAGCGAGCCTGCTCGCGATAGCGGTTCATCAGCAAATATCAGTGTTGAATGTACCGCCATCATCGCGAGCAGGCTCGCTCCCACAGGATATGGAGTGTTTCGAGGGCGGTGACGGTGCAGGAAAATCGTTAGTTCCCTGTAGGAGCGAGCATGCTCGCGATGGTCGTCAACGATAACGCTGGAAACCTGACACCCCGCGGCGTTCTTGTTTCCATCGCGAGCATGCTCGCTCCTACAGGGGGGGGGTGTTTCGAGGGGGCAAAAAAAGCCCCGCGACCGAATGAGACGCGGGGCAAGGAAGGGGTTGGTTGCGGCCAACCTCAGGAGAGCTTTGAAACGGACTAGTTGCTGGCGATCGTTTGCGGTTGCCAGCCGCCACCGAGTGCCTTGTAGATCGCGACAATGCCGCGATACAGGTCGACTTCGGCCTGGGCCTGGGTATCTTCCGCCGCCAGGCGTTCACGCTGGGCATCGAGCAACACGAGGAAGTCGGCGGTGCCCTCGCGATAGCGGATCTCGGCCAGGTCGGCGGCCGAACGGCTCGACTCGCTCTGCCGGATCAGCGAAATCAGGCGTTGCTGGCGCTTGTTGTAATCGCTGAAGGCGTTTTCCGATTCTTCCAGGGCCAGCAAGACGCGCTGTTCGTAGGTCGCCAAGGCGCCTTCGGCATCGGCATCGGCGGCGCGCAAACGGGCGTGCACACTGCCCAGGTCGAAGGCCGCCCAGGTGATGCTCGGGCCGAGGGCCCAGGCATTGGCTGCCGAGGAACCGATCTGCGAGCCACGCCCGGCGGTCCAGCCAAGGAAGCCGCTGAGGCTGACCCGCGGGAACAGGTCGGCCTTGGCCACACCGATGCGCGCCGTGGCGGAGGCCAGTTTGCGTTCGGCACTGAGAATGTCCGGCCGGCGTTGCAGCAGCTCGCCCGGATCACCAATCGGCAGGGCCTTGGCAATCGCCGGCAAGTCTTTGGGGGCCAGGTCCACGGTCAGCTTGTCCGGACGCTGGCCCAGCAGGGTAGCGATACGGTTTTTCTGCCGAACCTGCTCGGCCTGCAACTGCGGCACGCTGGCTTCGACCGAGGCCAGGCGGGCGTCGGCACGTTCCACATCGAGCTGATCGCCGACACCGGCATCACGCAGACTGATGGTGATCTTGCGCGACTCTTGCTGGTTTTCCAGGTTGGCCAGGGCGATCTTTTCCCGCAGTTGTGCGCCACGCAATTGACCGTAGGCATCGACCAGTTCGGCAATCATGGTCACTTGCAACTGGTACAGATCGGCCGCGAACGCCTGTTGTTCGGCATCGGCCGACTCCAGGTTGCGCTGGATGCGACCGAACAGGTCAATCTCCCAGGCCATGTCCAGCCCCAGGTCGTAGCGTTCGGTATTGACCCGGTTGGTGGCCTGGCCGGGAATCTGGCCCTTGCCCAGATCGCTGCTGGCCCGGCTGGTGACGGTCGGCATGGCGTCGTTGCTGACGTCGTCGCGAATCGCCCGGGCCGCTTTCCAGCGAGCGAAGGCGACGCGCAAATCACGGTTGCCCTTGAGCGATTCGCTCACCAGCTGGTTGAGCGTCGGGTCGTCGAACTGCTGCCACCAGATGCCTTCGAATCGGGAACGATCAAAATTCTTCTGACCGGCCGCGCCGTCGGTTGCCGTGGTGACATTCGCCGGGGCGGTGGCTGGGGTCTTGTAGTCCGGGCCCACGGCACAGGCGCTGAGCGCCAGTACCAGCAGGCTCGGCAGGAAGGCTTTCAAACTCATTGATGCGACTCCAGTTGCGCTTGCACTTTCAGGGCCCTGGCCGCTTTGCGTGCTTGGCCACGTTCGACAAAGTTGCGAATCAGTACGTAGAACACCGGCGTCAGCAACAGACCGAAGAAGGTCACCCCGAGCATCCCGGAGAACACCGCCACACCCATGGCGTGACGCATCTCGGCACCGGCGCCGCTGGAGAACACCAGTGGCACCACACCCATGATGAACGCGAAGGAGGTCATCAGGATCGGCCGCAGACGCAGGCGGCAGGCTTCCAGCACCGCTGCCAGAGGGTTCAGGCCTTCCTGCTGTTTATCCTTGGCGAACTCGACGATCAGAATCGCGTTCTTGCACGCCAGGCCCACCAGAACGATCAAGCCGATCTGGGTGAAGATGTTGTTGTCGCCACCGGAGGCAATCACCCCGGTAATGGCCGACAGCAGCGTCATCGGCACGATCAGGATCACCGCCAGCGGCAGGCTCCAGCTTTCGTACTGCGCCGCGAGCACCAGGAATGCCAGCAGTACGCAGAGCGGGAACACGAACAGCGCGGTGTTGCCGGCCAGAATCTGCTGGTAGGTCAGGTCGGTCCACTCGTAGGTCATGCCGTTGGGCAGTTCGTCCTTGAGCAGTTTCTCGATGGCTTTTTCAGCCTGGCCGGAACTGTAGCCGGGAGCCGCCGCGCCGTTGATTTCAGCCGTGATGAAGCCGTTGTAGTGCATCACGCGGTCAGGCCCCGAGGTGTCGCTGACCTTGATGAAGGTCGCCAGCGGGATCATCTCGCCCTTGTTGTTGCGCACTTTCAACTGGCCGATCTGGTCGGACTCGAGGCGGAACTGTTGTTCGGCCTGGACGTTGACCTGATAGGTGCGACCAAAGCGGTTGAAGTCGTTGGCATACAGCGAACCCAGGTAAATCTGCAGGGTGTCGAAGATGTCGCTGACCGCCACGCCGTGGCTCTTGGCTTTTTCCCGGTCGATGGCGGCATCGACCTGCGGCACGTTCACGGTGTAGCTGGTGAACAGGCCGGCCAGTTCCGGAACACTGCGGCTCTTGTTGATGATGTTCATGGTTTCCTTGTACAGCTCGTCGTAACCCAGGTTGCCCCGGTCTTCGATCTGCAGGCGGAACCCGCCAATGGTGCCCAGGCCCTGTACCGGCGGCGGTGGGAAAATCGCGATGTAGGCACCCTGGATATCAGCGAACTTGGCGTTCAGGGCTGCCGCGATGGCACCGGCCGACTCGCTCGGGTCCTTGCGCTCATCGAATGGCTTGAGCGGGGTAAAGACGATGCCGGCGTTGGGGCTGTTGGTGAAACCGTTGATCGAAAGGCCGGGGAACGCTACCGAGTTGGCGACGCCGGGTTGCTTGAGGGCAATCTCGGACATCTGCTTGATGATTTCTTCGGTGCGATCCAGGCTGGCGGCATCCGGCAACTGCGCGAACGCTACCAGGTACTGCTTGTCCTGGGCCGGTACGAAACCGGTCGGCGTGCTGGAGAAACCGAAGAACGTCAGTACCATCAGGCCTGCATACAGCAGCAGGGCGATGCCGCTGCTGCGGATCACGCGGCGCACGGTGCCGACATAGCCATGGCTGGCACGTTCGAAGAAGCGGTTGAACGGGCGGAACAGCCAGCCACCGAAAATCTTGTCCAGCGCCCTGGAGAAACGGTCCTTGGGTGCGTCATGACCTTTGAGCAGTACCGCCGCCAGCGCAGGCGAAAGGGTCAGCGAGTTGAAGGCCGAGATCACCGTGGAGATGGCAATGGTCAGGGCGAACTGTTTGTAGAACTGCCCGGTCAGCCCGGAAATGAACGCAGCCGGAACGAACACCGCGCACAGCACCAGTGCCGTGGCGATGATGGGGCCTGTCACCTCGCTCATGGCGCGCTTGGTCGCGTCAAACGGGTTGAGGCCCAGTTCGATGTTGCGCTCGACGTTTTCCACCACCACGATCGCGTCGTCGACCACGATGCCGATGGCCAGTACCAGGCCGAACAGCGACAGGGCGTTCAGCGAGAAGCCGAACAGGTGCATCACCGCGAACGTACCAATCAGCGATACCGGTACTGCTACCAGTGGAATGATCGACGCGCGCCAGGTCTGCAGGAACAGGATCACCACCAGGACCACGAGGATCAGCGCTTCGAAGAGGGTGTGAACCACCGCCTCGATGGAGCCGCGCACGAAGATCGTCGGGTCATAGACGATGCTGTAGTCCATGCCTTCGGGGAAGCTCTTCTTCAGCTCGGCCATTTTCGAGCGTACTTCGTTGGAGATCTCGATGGCATTGGAACCTGGGCGCTGGAAGATCGGGATCGCCACGGCCGGCTGGTTGTTGAGCAACGAACGCAAGGCGTACTGGCTGGAACCCAGCTCCACGCGAGCGATGTCCTTCAGACGGGTGATTTCGCCGTTGTCACCTGCGCGAATGATGATGTTCTCGAATTCCTCCTCGGACACCAGGCGGCCCTGGGTGTTGACCGAGAGCTGGAACGCGGTGGCATTCGGTGCAGGGGGAGCGCCCAGTGCGCCGGCGGCGACCTGGCGGTTCTGTTCACGAATCGCGGTGACCACGTCGGTCGCCGTCAGATTGCGCGAGGCCGTCTTGTTCGGATCGAGCCAGACCCGCAGCGAGTAATCGCCCATGCCGAACAGCTGCACATCGCCGACACCGCCCAGGCGCGCCAGCTCGTCCTTGATGTTGAGCAAGGCGTAGTTGGACAGATAGAGCATGTCGTAGCGTTTGTCCGGCGAGGTCAGGTGCACGACCATGGTCAGGTCGGGCGAGGCCTTGTCGACCGTGATGCCGATGCGCGTCACTTCTTCGGGCAGCTTGGGCTCGGTGCGGGTCACGCGGTTCTGCACCTGCACCTGAGCGTTGTCCAGGTCGGTACCCAGGGCAAAGGTGATGGTCAGGGTGATCTTGCCGTCGGCAGTGGACTGCGAGGACATGTACAGCATGTTCTCGACGCCGGTGATCGCCTGCTCCAGCGGAGCGGCTACGGTTTCACCGATGACCTTGGGGTTGGCACCGGGGAAGTTGGCGCGCACGACCACGGTCGGCGGCACCACTTCCGGGTATTCGCTGATCGGCAACTGGAACAGCGAGATGGCACCGGCGATCAGGATCAGCAGCGATAGCACTGCGGCGAAGATCGGCCGTGAAATGAAGAATTTGGAGAAATTCATCGGAGTCGTTATCCCTTAACCGCGTGGAGTCGCTGCAGCCAGTTTCACAGCCGTGCCCGGCGCGACCTTGGCAGGTGCGACTTGTGGCAGGTTGCTGGCTTCCAGCGCTTGTCGTTGTTGTGCCAGGGCCGCGAGGGTCTGCTCGCTGGCCATGGGGACCACTTCAGGGGTGACCGGCGAACCCGGACGAACCCGCTGCAGTCCCTTGACGATGATGGTGTCGCCCGTGTTCAGGCCGTTGCGCACGATGCGCAGCCCTTCGATCTTCGGACCCAGCTCGACCGCGCGATAGGCCGTCTTGTTGTCGGCATCCATCACCAGGACGAATTTCTTGCCCAGGTCGGTGCCCACCGCTTCATCGTTGATAAGCATGGCGTTGTAGGTGCCGCTGCCCACCAGTTTCAGGCGCGCATAAAGGCCGGGGGTGTAGCTGCCGTCGCTGTTGTCGAACACCGCCCGACCACGGATGGTGCCGGTCTTGGGGTTGACCTGGTTATCGACGAAGTTCATCTGGCCCAGGTGCGGGTTGCCGTCTTCGTTGGACAGACCCATGTAAACCGGTGTGGTGGCGCCGCGTTTGCCCTGGCGCGCGAGCTGGGAGTACTTGAGGAACACACGCTCGTCGGCATCGAAGTAGGCATAGACCTTGTCGGTGGACACCACGCTGGTCAAGGCGGTGGTATCGGCGGTCACCAGGTTGCCGGCGGTGATTTCCGCGCGGCTGACGCGTCCGCTGATGGGCGCAGTCACGCGGGTGAAACTCAGGTTGAGCTTGGCCAGGTCCAGTTGCGCCTGAAGGGCGCCCACGGCGGCGCGGGCTTCCTGGGCGGCGCTGGTACGCGAGTCGGCCAGTTCGGCGGAAATGGCGTTGCTGGTGCGCAGACGCTCACCGCGTTGTGCTTCGTTTTCACTGCGGGTGGCGGTGGCGCGGGCCTGGGCAACCAGGGCTTCGAGACGGCGGACCTCGGCCTGGAACGGACGCGGGTCGATCTGGAACAGCACATCGCCTTTCTTCACCAGCGCGCCTTCAGTGAAGGCCACTTCATCGATCTGGCCCGAGACCCGTGGACGGATCTCCACGGTTTCCGGTGCTTCCAGGCGCCCGGTAAATTCATCCCATTCGTTGACCGGTTGCTCCAGCACCTTGGCCACGCTGACCTTGGCTGCAGGCATAGTGGCGGTGGTTTGCGGAGCCTTGCCGCAGGCGCTCATCACCACAACGGCCAACACGGCCAACGGGAAGCGCAAATGTTTGAGTGACTGTTCCATGGATGCATCCGCCAATGTATTGAGATTGGCGAATGATGCGCGGCGGGTAGATACCGCACGAATCGAACGAGGCGAAGGTAACTATCATTCGGAATGATATGAGAGCGATGCCAGCCCTCTAGATTGCGCCTTTGGTCAAAGGCTGATCAATCGGGGTGATGACAATTCTGTGTTGCGCAAATCACATCAATCCGATCAATCCGTAGGAGCGAGCAGTGCGGCGACCCGACTTGCCCGCGAAGGCCCTCTGATGTCGTGCGACGCCATTGAAAATGCCTTCGCCGGCAAGCCTGGCTCCTACAGGTAGCCACGGTCCCATGCTGGATGCCTTTGAGTGATGCACGGCAGTGCAGCAGGCGGCTTCTTTTCCGTCAGGTGGTGAAAGGATGCCATTTGGGGTGATTGTCTCCCTGGCGGCGACTAACAGTAGAACCCCACGTTATTTATCAGCCAGCGACGCTCCTGCATTATTCAGCCATGGACAGTTTATTACATGACCATCAGTCAGGTTGTCGCTGTCCTATTTAGTACTCCAGGCGTCGATCTGAACCGTATCTACTTGCAGAGTGGGCGCAGAATCAGAGGCAGCGGCAATGTTGACGAAACACCATATTACCTCCGGTGCTTACCTCGAAGATTTCGGTGAGGTACCCAAAGAATTATTGTGGACGCTCGAACAAATTGAGCAGTCGATGCATGAGACATTGGCCAGTCGCCCTGATAATGGCGATATTTTGGTCTTTGGCTATGGCTCTTTGCTGTGGAATCCGCTGCTGAACTTCGCGGACCAGCAACGAGCAACTTTATACGGCTGGCACAGAAGTTTCTGCATGCGGATCATCGCCGGTCGAGCCACCGTAACAACACCGGGTCGGATGTTGGCGCTGGAGCCGGGCGGCTCTACCCAGGGCGTTGCCTTCAGATTGACTGAGCAAGTGGCGCAGCAAGAGTTGATTTTGTTGTGGGTGCGTGAAATGCCCACCGGTGCCTACCAGCCCGTTTGGGCACCGATATTCCTGGAAGATGGAACACAAGCCATGGCACTTGTGTTTGTGGCCAGGCAAGACCACCCGTTTTATGAGCAAGATGCAAGCGTTGAATCCGTTGTACGGCATATTTCCGAAGCGAGCGGCCCTATGGGTAGCAACGCTGAATATGTGCACAAGTTAAATAGCGCGTTATGTGAAAGCGGTTTTGTCGATGAATATATCGGTGCGCTGTCGGCTGGAATCATGCCGTGAATTAATACGGTTGTAATCGCTGTTGTTTTCCAGGAAGTCCATTGGCGGGCGTGAGCCTTTTTGCGCCGCAAATATATAAGCGCCGCTGTTGGAAGATTAGCGATAAAGCAAACTTATCACTTTGTCGATGATCCTCCAGGGTAATTTAACTGAGCAGGAGAAAAGAAATGTTCGCCCATCACAAACGACTTTCCGTTGCGTTGAGTGCGCTCTTGGTGGCCGGCACAGCCGGAGTTGCCGTGAAGTACGGCGATCATTTTTCACCGATAGAGTCGGCCCGCGCAGTAGAAGCAGCGGCCACCCCCAAAACCGAAGTCGATGTGGCGACGGTCGTCTTCAAACAAGTCAGTGAATGGCAGAGCTATTCGGGGCGTCTGGAAGCGGTGGGCAAGGTCGATATTCGCCCGTTGGTCCCGGGCACTATCGTTGCCGTGCATTTCAAGGACGGGTCATTGGTCAATAAAGGTGATCGTCTGTTCACCCTTGATCAGCGTCCGTATCTGGCCGAGGTGGATCGTGCTGCCGGTCAATTGGCCGCCGCGCAATCGCGCGCCGTTTATGCAGCAACAGACGCCGCGCGCGCCGGGCGGCTGATCGAGTCGAACGCCATTTCCAAACGCGATCTGGACGAGAAGCAGAATGCCTCTCGCGAAGCGACGGCCAACGTCAAGGTCGCGATGGCTGCGCTTGACGCCGCCAGGGTCAATCTCTCCTACACCGAAATCGTCGCACCTATCGCCGGTCGGGTATCGCGGGCGGAACTGACCGTCGGCAACGTAGTGTCCGCAGGCCCGGCAGCTCCGCTGTTGACCAGCCTGGTCTCAGTCACCCCCATCTACGCATCGTTCGATGTCGATGAGCAGACTTACCTGCGCTACCTGAACCAGGCCTCGGCCAGACCCGCTCCCGTTGCTCTCGGCCTGGCGGACGAAACCGGCTATTCACGTAGCGGCGTGGTCGATTCCATCGACAACCAGCTCGACACCCAATCGGGAACCATCCGCGTGCGGGCGCGTATCGACAACGCCAATGGTGCGTTGATGCCCGGCCTGTACGCCCGCATCAAGGTCGGCGGCGGCAAGCCGACGGACACGGTGCTAATCGATGATGGCGCGATCGGAACCGACCAGGCGAAGAAGTTCGTGTTGTTGGTTGGCCAGGGTGATGTCGTCGAATACCGCGAGGTCACCCTCGGCAACCTGCACGAGGGGTTGCGCATCATCACCTCCGGTTTGAAGGCGGGGGACCGTGTGGTGGTCAGCGGTGTGCAGCGTGTGCGTCCCAACGACACCGTGCACGCCAACGCCGTGGAAATGGCCAACATCGGCCGTGCTGCGAAGCCTTCGGCTTAACGAGAGACCCTCATCATGAATATCTCCAAATTCTTCATTGACCGGCCGATCTTCGCCGGCGTGTTGTCGGTGCTGGTGGTGTTGGCGGGGCTGATTGCCCTGACCAGGCTGCCGACCGCCGAGTACCCGGAAGTGGTGCCGCCTTCGGTGGTGGTGCACGCCGAGTACCCTGGCGCCAACCCGAAAGTCATCGCCGAAACCGTTGCCTCGCCGATTGAAGAACAGATCAACGGGGTGGAAAACATGCTCTACATGCAGTCGCTCGCCAACAGCGATGGCAAGTTGACGACCACCGTGACCTTCAAGCTCGGCACCGACCCGGACAAGGCGCAGCAGTTCGTGCAGAACCGCGTCGCTCAGGCGTTGCCACGGTTGCCCGAAGACGTGCAGCGCCTGGGCGTGACGACGGTCAAGTCATCGCCGACGCTGACCATGGGCGTGAGTATTCTGTCGCCCAATCAACGTTACGACCTTACTTACCTGCGCAACTACGCGCTGATCAACGTCAAGGATCGTCTGGCGCGGATTCCTGGCGTGGGTGAAGTGGTGATGTGGGGCGCTGGCGATTACTCGATGCGCATATGGCTCGACCCGCAAAAGGTCTCGCGATTGAACATGACTGCACTCGACGTGGTGAAAGCTATTCGCGAGCAGAACGTACAGGTTGCGGCCGGTATTGTCGGGGGGGCACCGATGCTGACCGACGTGCCGATGCAATTGAGTGTCAACGCCCAGGGGCGCCTGAAAACCGAGCAGGAATTTCGCGACATTATTCTGAAGTCTTCCGGTGGTGCGATCACTCGGCTGTCGGATGTCGCTCGCGTGGAAATGGCCGCGTCCGAATACACCCTGCGAGCGTTGCTCGACAACAAGCCTGCCGTGCAAATGATCATCTTCCAGCAACCGGGGGCCAACTCGTTGCAAATCTCCGATGACGTGCGCAGCGTCATGGAGGAAATCAAGCAAGACATGCCCGAGGGCGTCGATTACGGCATCAAGTACGACCCGACCCAGTTCGTGCGTGACAGCATCCATGCCGTGATCCAGACCCTGCTGGAGGCAATTGCCCTGGTGGTGCTGGTGGTCATCGTGTTCCTGCAAACCTGGCGCGCCTCGCTGATCCCATTGCTGGCGGTTCCGGTGTCGATCATCGGCACCTTTGCGCTGCTGCTGGGCTTTGGCTACACCATCAATGCCTTGTCACTGTTCGGCATGGTACTGGCCATCGGTATCGTGGTGGACGACGCCATCGTGGTGGTGGAGAACGTCGAGCGCAACATTGCTCACGGGCTGTCGCCTCGCGACGCGACCTATAAGGCCATGCAGGAAGTGAGTGGGCCGATCATTGCCATCGCGCTGACGCTGGTCGCGGTGTTTGTGCCTCTGGCCTTCATGTCCGGTCTGACCGGTCAGTTCTACCAACAGTTCGCGATGACCATTGCGATTTCCACGGTGATCTCGGCGTTCAACTCGCTGACCCTGTCGCCAGCGCTGTCGGCAATCCTGCTCAAAGGGCATGACGAGCCGAAAGACCGGTTGACCCGGGCCATGGATGCGCTGTTCGGGGGCTTCTTCAAGGTCTTCAACCGCGTCTTCAACCGTGGTTCGCAAGGCTACGGCAAGGGTGTTCGTCGCGTGGTCAACCACAAGATGATGATGCTGGTGACCTACGGCATCCTGCTGGGTGGTGCTGTATGGATGGGCAAAATCGTGCCCGGCGGTTTTGTGCCGGCGCAGGACAAGGACTACGTGGTCGCCATCGCGCAGTTGCCCAGTGGTGCCACGCTGGATCGAACCGAGAAGGTCGTGCGTGAAATGGGCGATATTGCCCTGGGCATTCCCGGCGTGAAGAACTTGCCGCAGTTCCCGGGGCTGTCGGTCAGCCTGGCCAACTCTCCGAGCAGTGCGTTGGTCTTCCCGGTGCTGGAACCTTCCAAGTTCCGCTCCAAAGAACAATCGGCTTCGATGATCGTCGCGCAGTTGAACGCCAGATATGCCGGCATCAAGGGCGCGGCGATCGCCGTGTTTCCGCCGCCGCCAGTGGCCGGGCTTGGCACCGTCGGTGGTTTCAAACTGATGATCGAGGACCGCGGCGCGCTGGGCTACGAAACGCTGAACAAGGCAACTCAGGACTTCCTCGCTGCCGCCGCAAAAGCCCCTGAACTGGGTCCTGCGTTTTCGACGTTCCAGATCAACATGCCGCAGTTGAACGTTGAACTGGACCGGGTCAAGGCCAAGCAGTCGGGCGTGTCGGTGACGGATGTGTTCGACACCCTGCAGATCTATCTGGGCTCGATGTACGTCAACGACTTCAACGCCTTCGGCCGTGTGTACCAGGTGCGTGCGCAAGCGGATGCGCCGTTCCGCGCCACCGCGGAAAACATTGGTCTGCTGAAAACCCGCAACGACAAAGGTGAAATGGTGCCGCTGTCGTCGCTGGTCAAAGTGACCACCACCTACGGCCCGGAAATGGTCGTGCGCTACAACGGCTACACCGCTGCTGATATCAACGGTGGCCCGGCGCCTGGCTATTCGTCCGGCCAGGCACAGGCCGCCGTTGATCGCATCGCCAGGGAGGTGTTCCCGCGCGGGATCAAATACGAATGGACTGACCTGACCTACCAACAAGTGCTGGCCGGCAACTCCGCGATGTGGGTGTTCCCGATCAGTGTACTGCTGGTGTTCCTGGTGCTGGCCGCGCTGTACGAAAGCCTGACCTTGCCAATGGCAATCATCCTGATCGTGCCGATGAGCATTCTGTCGGCTCTGGTGGGGGTGTGGTTGACCAAGGGCGACAACAATATCTTCACCCAGATCGGCTTGATGGTACTGGTAGGGTTGTCTGCGAAGAACGCGATCCTGATCGTCGAGTTCGCCCGTGAACTGGAAATGCAGGGGCGCTCCATCGTGCAAGCCGCCATCGAAGCCAGCCGCCTGCGACTGCGCCCGATTCTGATGACGTCGATCGCCTTCATCATGGGGGTTGTGCCTCTGGTGTTTTCCACTGGCGCCGGTGCCGAGATGCGCCAGGCCATGGGTATCGCAGTGTTCTTCGGCATGCTCGGCGTGACCCTGTTCGGACTCCTGCTGACCCCGGTGTTCTATGTGTTGCTGCGCAAACTGTCGGGTGTCGAGCACCTGGTGGACAAGCACGGTAAACATCCGCACCTGGGCGCTGACTTTGACGCCGGTTTCGACGTCCGCGCGGGTCAGGCCTCCCGGTCCGCCGATGGTCACCACACTCAAGCATCAGCCCGTGTGCCTGAAGCGGCGTCGCTGAAGTAAGGAGAACGACATGAAAGTGTTTGTAATGAATCGGATGCTTTTCGGATCAGTGTGGCTGGCGACGATGTTGGTGACGGCAGGCTGTTCTCTGGCGCCGAACTACGAGAAACCTGAGGTGACGACACCTCAGGCGTACAAGGAGCAAAAGGCCCCGACACCGCTGGGGTCTGTGGAGGCGGGCAACTGGAAAACCGCTGAGCCGTCGGAAGCGTTTGCCAGGGGCGAATGGTGGCGGGTATTCAATGACACTACCCTGGATCACCTCGAAAGCCAGGCTCGGGATGCTAACCAGAATCTGGTTGCCGCGGCCGCTCGATTGAAAGAAGCACGGGCTCTGAATCAGTCTGCTCGCTCGGCGTTGTTCCCGACTGTGGATGCAGGTTTTGGCCCGACTCGGCAACGAGTGTCGCCGGCCTCGCAGTTCCAGTCCGACAGTGGACAGGGGGCGAGTCAAACGATGTGGCGCGCCCAGGGCGGCGTCTCCTACGAGGTCGATATGTTCGGTCGGGTGGCCAGTTCGGTCGATGCGGCGGATGCCGAAACTCAACGCAGTGAAGCTTTGTTCCAGTCGGTGCTGTTGGCCCTGCAGGCGGACGTTGCACAGAACTATTTCGCGTTACGTGAACTGGACGCCGAGGTTCTGGTGTACAACCGTGCGATCGAGTTGCGCGAACAAGCGCTGAAGTTGGTGCAGCAGCAATACTCGCTGGGTGATACCAGCGAGTTGGATGTAGCTCGCGCCGAGTCCGAGTTGGCCACTGCACAGTCTGACGCCATGACGATACAGCGCCTGCGCGCTGCGTCGGAACATAGCCTCGCCGTACTGTTGGGTAAAGCGCCTGCGGAGTTCTCGATGGCGGCCAGTCCCTTGCAGCCCGTGAATCTCCGGATTCCGCCAGGATTGCCATCGTCGCTGTTGGAGCGCCGTCCTGACATCGCTGCCGCGGAGCGTTCCATGGCCGCAGCCAACGCCCGGATCGGTGTGGCGAAAGCGGCGTTTTTCCCTTCGTTGACACTGACTGGCACGGCTGGCTTTGAATCCGGTTCGCTGAGCAACCTGTTCAAATGGAGCAGTCGTACCTTCCTGCTCGGTCCATTGGCCGGAACGGCGCTTGACCTGCCGATCTTTGACGGAGGGCTGCGCGAGGGCAACCTGGCCAAGGCACGGGCCGATTACGAGGAAGATGTCGCCAATTATCGGCAGCAGGTGCTGGTCGCATTCCGTGAAGTGGAGGACAACCTCTCTGATTTACGTGTGCTGGAAGAGCAGACCCTGACCCAGTCACGAGCCGTGGAGGCGTCGAGTCGAGCCGCGAAGGTGGCGCGGGCACAGTACACCGAAGGGGATGTCATTTATCTCTCGGTGATTGATGCCGAACGCACGGCTTTGCAGTCTCGTCGAGCTGCGGTGCAGTTGCAGGGTGCACAGGTCGCGGCCACCGTGAACCTGATTCGCGCTTTGGGAGGTGGCTGGGGGAGTGCTTCGGCAGTGAAAAACCAGGAGGTCACTCAACGATAACGTCGGCCTGACGCTGCTTATGAAAACAGAAAAGCATGCCCGCGGGCATGCTTTTTTATGCTCGTGGGATGGTCTTCCGATTGTCTCTTTGCCAGCGACGAAGCGTCTCCCACAGGTGCGTTTAAGGACTTCGTAGCGTACGTGACAATGGCTCTGAAGTGCAGGCAACACCTGCGTTTCCCAGAGGCGGCAATCCTTCCGGCAAGGGTGCCGAGCCTCAAAGGCTGTGCACGCAGCGCTGCTCAATCCATTTACGGTGAATCAATGAAATCAACAAACCAAGACACCAGGGCGAGGGACAAACTGCTTATTCTTGCGGCGATTTGTCTTTCCGCTCTGGTACTACCGCTGAGCTTTACCGGAGGGGCGGTTGCGACGCCCGCGATCGGCCGGGACCTGGGAGGGAGCCCCGTCGCGCTGACCTGGATCACCAACGCCTTCATGCTGTCCTTCGGCAGCCTGCTGATGGCGGCAGGCGCATTGGCTGACGTCTATGGGCGCAAGCGCCTTTTCACCCTCGGCATGATGTTGTTTACCGCTGCGTCCGCGGCGCAGAGTCTGGCCCCGTCAGTGCTCTGGCTCGATAGCCTGCGCGCCATTCAGGGGGTTGCCGGTGCGGCTGCACTGGCCAGCGGTTCCGCTGCTCTGGCTCAAGAGTTTGAGGGTCATGCCCGTACTCGCGCCTACAGCATGTTGGGAACGACCTTCGGTATCGGACTGGCATTCGGTCCACTGGTGGCCGGGGTGTTGATCGAAGCTTTCAGCTGGCGCGCGATCTTCCTCTTCACCGCGTTAATCGGCGTTATCGCCATGGTCTTTGGCCTGCCACGGATGCGTGAAACCCGCGACCCAGGGGCCACGGGCCTGGACTGGCCAGGCACCATCACTTTCAGTGCGGTTCTGGCGTTGTTCACCTTTGGGGTGATCCAGGCACCTGACAGCGGTTGGGACAGCCCGCTCGTGGCCGGACTGTTGGGTGCATCGGTGGTGTTGCTGGCGGTCTTTGTGATGATCGAAATGCGCGTCAAGCGCCCGATGCTGGATTTGACGCTGTTTCGCTTCCCGCGTTTTGTCGGTGTGCAGATGCTGCCGATCGGCACCTGCTACTGCTACATCGTATTGGTCGTGATGCTGCCATTGCGATTCATTGGCGTAGAAGGCTTGAGTGAGATCGATGCGGGCCTGCTGTTGCTGGCACTGTCCGCGCCAATGCTGGTGGTGCCGATACTGGCCGCTTCGATGAACCGCTTTATCTCGGCCGGTGTTCTTTCTGGCGCGGGCTTTCTGATCGCCGCCGTGGGCCTGCACTGGTTGAGCCTGTACAACGTGGGCGAACCGAAGTCCGGTCTTGTTTGCCCCATGCTGTTGATCGGTATTGGCGCAGGTTTGCCTTGGGGCTTGATGGATGGGCTGTCCGTGAGTGTCGTGCCGAAGGAGCGTGCGGGCATGGCGGCCGGAATCTTCAATACGGTTCGTGTGGCCGGAGAGGGGATTGCCCTGGCGAGCGTGGCGGCCATGCTGGCTTCACTGCTGCACGCGAACCTGTCCGACGCGGTACAGGTGGTTGCAGGCAGCACCGATGCGGCACTGATTGCACAAACTGCGCATCGCGTCACCACGGGCGACATGGCGCATGCCATTAACACCGTCCCGGGTCTGGCCAATGAACGTCTGGTGCAAGGCTATGCCTCGGCGTTCCAGTATCTGTTGCACATCCTGACATTCATCACGCTGGCGTCTGCGGCAGTGGTACTGGGACTGCTGAGCAAGGATCGTACAGTTGCTGCCGAGGGTGTCAGCGAGACGGCTTGATAGCGGGGAAGATTGCCTGCGGTGAAGTTGCTGCAGGCAATATCTTTGAGTGGCCAGGCGATCGGGGCAGGTACCGCTTTGTGCTTCGAGCGTTTGTAATTCTGGTCCTTCAGGAGACAACCAGGGCGATGAACCACGTTCAAATCAGCGCAAACGATCCGCCAGGTAATTGAGCACCGCTCGCGTCTTTGCCGGCATCCGACGGCCCAGGGGAATCAGGGCATGAACGGGGGGGCCTGGCGAGTCGACGGTTGTGAGTATGCGTACCAGTTTTCCGCTATCGACGTAGGACTGAGCCACTTTGTCATAGATCTGGGCAATTCCGAGTCCTACGACGGTCGCATCGATGACGGCCTGTCCGTCCGAAACGATCAGAACCGGAGGTGGAGCAAACTCCCGAACGTGGCCGCCTTCGGACAGCGACCAGGGGCGCAACCGGCCAGTAAAGCCACGGAAAATCACCGCCTCATGATTGACCAGATCGGCTGCGGTTTCTATCGGCCGATGGCGGGCCAGATAGTCAGGAGATGCGTAAAGACTCAGTGTGATGTCGCACAGCTTGCGGACAGTCATCTCGCTATCCTGGGGTAATTGACCCGCTCGAACGACGATATCCCAACCTTCACCTACGGCATCCGACATGCGATCGGTCATGGACAACTCCAGCGTTACCTGTGGGTACCGTTGACGCAGCTCGGAGATGGTTGGAAGAAATAGCTGACGAAAGCCCGAAGGGATGTCCAATCGAACCCGTCCGATGGGCTCATCTTTTCTTGATGCCAGCTCATTTGCGGCGTCTCGCAGGCCATCGAGTGCCGCGATGGCAGCGTTCAGGTAGGTTTCACCGTCCTCGGTAAGGCGGACGGCGCGAGTCGTGCGCTGGAAAAGCTTTGTACCGAGCCTCGTCTCCAGACGCTGAACTGCCTTGCCCACATTCGATTTGCTGGTTGAGAGGTTTTCAGCGGCTCGGGTGAAGCTACCGGTCTGCGCTACGCCTACGAAGGCGGCGATGTCGGGAAATGAAGTGTCGGCTCGTTCCATTACGGTTTCTCTTCTAACGGTCAATATCGTCTTGACGTGGCGCACAGAGTTCGCTGAGTCAACTATGGCTCATATTTCGGAAGCAGTAACAAATTTCCGGGAAAGTCCAGCGGCGAGTTGAAAATCGCTCTCGGTGCAAAGGGGTTATCAAGTAAATGCGCTGTGATAATCAAATTGAGGGTGGGTTTGACGTGCAAGAGCATCACTCTGATGGCGTTATTAAATATTGCATGAAGCTGCAATGGCAGTGATCGGCCGGTACGGCACTACTGATATTTATGTGGGGGTGGACTTCTATCATATTTATTCATGTATTGGAATTGTGAGGTTTCCGTGGTTGCTGAATTAAATTTGATAGTCAGTATTGTTGTAAGTGATTTTTATGAGAGGGTGCAATCAGTAGAATTCGTTCCCTGTGAATAGCGGTTCAGAGTTCGATGTTTCGTTGTTCCAGTTGCTTTGGTTTATTTTTCAGACCCGCCCGCACGCGGGTCTTTTTTTGTTCTTTTTTTGGGAAGTTTTCGGCTTGGTCGAACTTTTCCAGGACCAGCCAGAGGTCGGAAGATTGTATCCGTACGAGCTACAGAGCGTAGCTTTTGGCGCTGTTTATCATTCCCCGGTGGAAGCACAGACTTCGTTCACCAGCCCTGACAAGGGCGCGGATAAACGACTCAGTCCCGAGGAATGCAACCATGACCAAGCTGTACATCGCCGATCAAACCTGCTCTCAAGCCGTCCAGATCATCGCCAATGAGATCGGTCTGAATCCAGAACTGGTTCACTACAATGTGTTCGACAAGAGCACGTCCAATGGCGACTCTTTTGTCGACGTCAATCCGCTTGGCTATGTGCCTGTTCTGGCGCTCGAAAACACTGACCAGGACACGATCACCGAGACGATCGTAATCATTTCCTATCTGGCCGACCAACATCCCGAAGCCGCTTTGATTCCCGCCCGCGGCACGCTGGAACGCGTCAAAATCGATCAGTTCCTGACCATCACAGCAACTGAAATTGCTCAGAAACATATCCCTCTGATGCGTAAGCTGCTGAGCGAAGAGGGGACGCAGTGGACTCGCGCCAAGTTGGTAAGTGCTTACTCAACCCTCGATGCGCGCCTTGCCGATGGCCGGACTTACCTTACCGGTGATCATTTCTCCGTTGCTGACGCCTACGTGTGGGCAACCATGTGGCACGAACGCTCGGGAGCCGAGATTGGCCATCTGGAAAACCTGATGGCGTGGAAAGCTCGCGTAGATGCTCGCCCATCCGTGCAAAAAGCACTGAAGGATGAGGCCGAGATCGTGGCTTTCCATCGCGCGCAGGCAACTGCCTGATCATTGACCTCCAGTGAATGGGCCGGGGTGAGAACCGCGGCCTTTTTTATGCGCACCCCGGAATGAGAATAGAGAGGCCATTGTCGTGCTCGTTTTCAATTGTCTTTGCGTGCCAAAAGTATTGAGTCGCCGTGTTCTCCGGAACATTTTTACTTTGGTGACGCTGGCGACAATCATGCACGACGCCATGGCGTTCAATCGAGGGTTGCCGTCTCTATCGATGCCTCCCACCTATAAAGAAGAAAAGACAGAGCCAGCGCTCAGTCGCGCCGACCTGAGGTTTCTGATTTCAAAACGTCCAGCCTGCCCACTTGCCTGACAAATACTTGAACCGCAGCCGATAGGCACATTTTCTTTAAGTACGAAATATAACGCTTACAGTCATTGTGAGATTTTTTATTAAAACAATCGAAGTGGTTTTTCAGGAATTTAAAAGATTCAGAGAGTGGGAAGACAGCTATGGTGATCAATGAAGGTAACTTTCATGAAATTGATCTGCACCTGATGGTGACGTTTCTGGTGTTGTTCAGGGAGGAGCAGGTGCAGGGCTGAATACTGCGGATCATACGAGCTACTTTGGCTAGTAATGTTCAGTTTTCCCTATGGGGAATGTTGAAGGCTGCCGATGACAATCTCGCCGCCATGATCTGTAGCGACTGCCTGCTTTTGGCCGTTAACTGCCTGCCAGGAACTGCCATAAACACCCATTCATGGCTTGAAGATCGCCAGTTGCTCACGTCCCCGGGCCTGATCCGCGCTTTTTCGCCCCACCTGCCACTTTCGCCATCATCGGCGTGGATCTAAAGTCAGGGACGCACCTTCAGGGGAATTCCCGTCATGTACAGCTCGCTTGCCATACCGAGCACCGCTCGCCAATTGCATGACCGGATCTATGCCGGCGAGATCATTCGCTTCACTGGCCTGCAGCCCATGGCGGCGCTGGTGGAATATACGCGTGCGTTCCTCGAAGACGCGCTGCATCCCTGGTCGCCGCAACAGATCCATCGGCATTTGAGCCACCCTGAGCAGACTGAGCGTTTTGCGAAAATTCAGAACGACTTCGCAGGCTCGGCTGAGGTTCGGCAGCGCTGGCAGGACGTCGTGCTAAGCCTTGGCCTTGCCCCCGATACCCTGGCGTGCGATCGCCTGCATTTGCGTTTTCAGCCGCATTGCGAGCCGGGGCAGTCGACGCCGCGTGCCCGCACGACGGCCACCATCGCGTTTCACCGCGATACCTGGGGGTCGAATATCTATGCACAAACCAACTGGTGGGCGCCTATCTATCCCATCTCGGCAGGGCGTACCGTCGCCTTGTATCCAGGCCTCTGGCAGCGTCCGCTGAGTAATTCGAGCGCAGATTTCGATATGCACACCATTTTGCAACGATCCCATCGAGACGGCCGCAATGCTGTGGATGCCGACGAAGCCATTCCGCATCTGCTAGAAGCGATCGACCCGCAGGAGGGAATTGCCGTCGATATCGCTCCGGGGAGCCTGATCGCCTTTTCCGGGGCTCATGCCCATACCGGCGTCGGCAATAGCACCGGGCTGACACGCATCTCTTTCGAGACCCGATCAATACTGATCGCCGATCTGTTGGCCGGATTGGGCGCGCCCAATGTCGATGGTCATGCGCCGTGGAAGACTATTGGACTGTTTCGCCGAATGAGCGATGCACAACGCCTGAACGAGATCCTTGGCTGCGGCTTTATCGAGCCCTATCTGCGGCCGGCAGAGCCCTAACGCGCAAGATAAAGCCCAGGTACTTCACTGTCAGTGTATTTGCCTGGCCCTGTCAGCGACCTTGTGCGTGCGTCACTGAGTTTGGCAGCACTCTCAGCTTCCTTGATCATGACTGGGGGCATCCTTTTCTTTGGTGGAAAAAGTAGCCCTGATGGTGCCCCCGGAAAGCGGAAACCTGCTAATTCCAGATATTTCGGGCCCTTGGGAGGTGTTTGTCAGACCTCGTCAAAGACTGTCCGGATCCCCAAAGAACATCTGAATCCGCGAGCGCAGCCAGCGCTCGCCCGGATCGTTATCCTGGGAGCCACGCCAGGCCATGTGCAGCTCAAAGCTGCGCACCGGTAATGGCGGGTCTTCGGCGCGTACGCCGCCTGCTGCGGTCAGTGCATCGGCCGTATAGTCCGGCACCGTCGCGACAATGTCGGTACCGGAGAGCAGGGTGCTCAAGCCGTTGAACTGCGGCACCGCGAGCACCACGTGACGCTTGCGTCCCAGTTTTTCCAGCTCTTCATCTATAAAGCCGCTCAGGTCACCGGCGAACGACACCAGGGCATGGGGGCGTGCGCAGAAGTCATCCAGGCTCAACGGCCCCGGCACGGTATCGGCACGCAGCAGCTTGGGCGAGCTGCGGCGCAATACTTTGCGCTTGGCGTTGGCCGGCAAATCGGTGGTGTAGCTGACACCAATGGAAATTTCCCCGGACGCCAGCAATCCCGGCATCAGGATGTAGTTGACACGCCTGACCACCAGCACGATGCCCGGAGACTCGGCACGCAGGCGCTTGAGCAGCATCGGCAGCAGAGCGAACTCGACGTCGTCCGACAGGCCGATGCGAAACACCGCTGTACTGGTGGCCGGGTCGAAGTCGGCCGCACGGCTGACCGCGGTGGAAATGGAGTCCAGCGCCGGAGAGAGCAGGGCGAAGATCTCCATGGCCCGGGCAGACGGCTCCATGCTGCGCCCGGTGCGCACGAACAAGGGGTCATCGAAAAGTCCACGCAGGCGCGAGAGCGCCGCGCTGATGGCGGGTTGGCCAAGGAACAGCTTTTCCGCAGCGCGGGTCACGCTGCGCTCGTGCATCAGGGTTTCAAATACGATCAACAGGTTCAGGTCGACACGACGCAGGTCATTACGATTCATCTGGAGTCCTGGCAGAGTCAGCAAACTTGACGTGAGCGGCCATATGAGAACAATGGCCAGCAGGAATATTAAGGGCAAAGGCTGGTACTCTGCACCGGGTAATTCAGTTTTCCCACAAAGGCCGCGTCGGTTTCCTTACGACTCTTGATGAAATTTGCGCTGCTGCGGAATCAATGACAGGCATGTCGACTATTAATAGCCACTGATAGTGTTGGGTTAAAAGCCCAGCTAGAGTTCATGGCATTAGAGGTTTATTTGGCGAGGTTTGCGATGTCCCGCACGATCCGTTTTCACAAATTTGGTCCAGCCGAGGTGCTCAAATGCGAAGAGCATGCGGCGGCTCTGCCTGCACCCGGTGAAGTGCAGGTTCGCGTCGAAGCCATTGGCATCAGTTGGTACGACATTCTCTGGCGTCAAAACCTGGCGTCGTCGCACGCTCGCCTGCCTTCGGGCCTTGGCCATGAAATGGCCGGTATCGTCACCGCTGTCGGAGAAGGCGTCGACGATCTGGCGGTCGGTGACAAGGTCGCCAGTTTTCCGGCCGAGAGCCCGAATGACTATCCGGTTTACGGTGAGCAGATCGTATTGCCGCGCTCGGCATTGACCCGGTATCCGGATGTACTCAGCCCTGTCCAGGCCAGCGTGCATTACACGCCACTGCTGGTCGCCTATTTCGCCTATGTGGATCTGGCGCGGGTCAAGCCCGGGCAATTTGCGCTGGTGACCGACGCCAGCCATTGTGCCGGTCCTTCCTTCGTGCAATTGGGCAAGGCCCTGGGCGTGCGAGTGATTGCCGCCACCAAGACAGCCGAGGAACGTGAATACCTGCTATCGCTGGGTGCCGAGAAGGTCATTGTCACCGAGGAAGAAGATCTGCTGATGCGGATCAACAAGATCACCGACAACCGCGGTGTGGATGTGGTGTTCGATGGTCTGGGCGGGCCACAGATGTCAATGCTCGGCGATGTGCTGGCACCGCGTGGCAGCCTGGTACTGTACGGTCTGCAAGGTGGCAACCAGACGCCATTTCCGGCCTGCGCAGCGTTCCAGAAGAACATTCAGTTTTTCGTGCACTGCATCGGCAACTTCACCGGCAAGCCGGAGCTGGGCATCATCCAGGACCAGGTTGCACTGCAACGAGCCCTGCGCGACATCAACCAGTTGACTGCCGATCGCGTTCTGCTGCCGCTCAAGACCCGGATCTTCCCGTTTGCCGAGTTTATTGAAGCTCATCGTTATATGGACGAATGCCCATGCCGCGAGAGAGTCGCCTTGCAGGTCGAGCCGGCCTGAGCCCCGCAAACAGCGCCTAAAACCATGAAAGAGTCCGTACCCACGGACTCTTTTGTTTTCAGCCCTGCTCATGGGCGACTTCTCGCCAGCTCCGGGAAAGGGCCGCCCGCAAACTGAACTGGTTTTTGCTCTCGATCTGTAGCTTCTAATCAGCAACTAAGCCCTGATAATTGAATGATTACTTTCATCTCAAGGAATGAGTCATGGGCGGGTATCAGGCCGATACTTTTCAATTCGCATTATCTTTATATCAACGGCAAACAGTGAATCGTCCGAACGTTGTCGGTCAGAGTTGGGCCGTTTATTTCTTTATTTTCTGTCTTAAGTGTCTGTGGGATGTTGTCGGACATTTCCTAGGATGTCGATGGCTATCGCTACAACCCCCGAGGACCGGGCCTTTCCGGCCTTTCGTGCATGCGCCACACATTGCCGTTGGCACGCTTGGGCAAATGTAGCGCTGAAAACTTAAGTGCTAGTCTTTGGCAATACATCCAACTTCCAGATCCGATTCAGGCCACTTCCTGCGCTGTGCGTGCAGATGCTTGTGCATTATCGAACATACGAATATCAGGTAAACAAAGATGACCAGCATTCACGATCAAGCGATGAACAATGTCTATCAGCAAGTGCTGCAGCGATTGCTGGGTTTCTTTTCCCGTGCCGAACGCACGGCGCTGCAATTATTGATTCAACGCCTGGGCGTGGCCGCCGGCGGCATGGATTTGATCGGCAACTACAAAGTGCTGGCGATCCAGTCAGGCTCCCGTGACAGCTGTTACACCCTGGCATTGTTGCGAGCCGCGCAATTGACCATCGCCAGCCGCTGGCCAACGACCTTTCGCTTGCGGGTGGCAACCCTGCGTCTTAATGGCAGTCTCCCGGGTGCGTTGCAGAACATCCATCGCAGCTACAGCGCCTTGTTTCTCTATGACGACCCCAGGGTTGAAGTCCTGATGGTCGATAACAGGGAGGTGCTGGCGTTTGACCCTGTCGCGCCGATTTCCGCGGCCGGGTACGAATGCAATCGGACGAATCTGCTGATGCTGGGGCATCGCCGGGTCTGGGACGGGCCGCTGGACCCATGGGACGATGGCTACCTGGCTACCGGTGAATTCCATGGACAAATCACCCGTTGGAATCATGGTGTCGATGCCCTTGTCACCAGTGATACACCTCGCCAGCAGAATCATTTCATCGAAAGGTTGAAGCGCGCGGCCAGCAAGGCAGGACTCAAGTTCGCGAACCACCATGAACCGGGATATGCGGGATTGTTCACGTTGCTCGACGAGTTGGGCAGTGGCAGTTTTCAACGGTTTTACACCGAGGAGGCGTCGTCGCCATGGCGCCCGGCCGGACAATTTGAAACCTGTCGTCGCACAACGCTGATCGATGTCCACGACATACTGGTTTGCCCGTTGGAGGAACGTTGGCCGTTGCTGACCGAATTTCTTGGTTTTCAGGCCGAGGAGTTGGCGACACTGTTCAGTGAGAACGACTATGTCAGCCTCCCGGTTTCGGCGCATCTATGGGGCCTGCAAGCCTGTTTCGTACAGGGGCTCGCCTACGAGGCCGGCGTTTGCCAATACCTGCAGCGTGTCCTGGTGATGATGCGCCGCAAGCAGGTTCCCGAGCGCCTGTGCGTACAGGCTGCAGAGATTCTTGGCGACCAGGCACTGCTCGCCGGCCATCGTGAACGGGCAGCGAGCGAAGCACAGCGCTGCCTTGGCCTGAGCGAGGCCCAGTTGGTATGCCTGCTGTTTGCACCTTTCGGCGACAAGGCCGCGAACCTTGAGCATTTCCTGCGCCAATGCCACCCGGGCATGCTCGTGGCAATGCCGGAATTGCACCGGGCGTTGCAAGGGCATCCGGTTGCGGATCAGATCGTGCAATGGATGGTCGAGGTCAGCGGACTGCCGGTGAGTCTCATGGGCAGGCTATACAGCATGGCGCCGCTAACGACGGAGGAGGGGGCACAGGCCTTCTCGGCGCTGGAAGAGCCGGGGCTGGCAACTGAAGTCGCAGGCCACGACTCTTCCCTTGCAGATGAATGGTCGACAGGGCGCTGACAGTGATTGCCCGGGATGCAAGTGGTCAGAGTTGTCACACCCACGGTTCTTTGCCATGAAGGCCACACGCGAAACCGATTTTGCCTACCGGGCGGTCTACCGCTATCTGATCAGCCTGATCGGAGAAGCCACCAGCGACAAGCGCGTGCGCCTGCCGTCGTTGCGCCAGTTGGCCGAACGCCTGAACGTGTCGATCTCGACCATTCAGTACGCTTATTCATTACTGGAGAAAGAAGGGCGTGTGTATTCGGTGGCCAAGTCCGGTTACTACGCCGTGCCATCGCCGGCCAGTGGTGCGCTCTACCATGGCAAGGACCTGCTCGAAAGCGTCTGCATCAATGCGCGCCGCCCGGGCATGCTGGTTCTGAGCAGCGATGAGCCAGCATTGTTGCAATCGATCGACAGTCCGTTGTTGCTGCTCGAGAGGGAATTGCTGCGTCAGTATCCACGCCCACCGCAACCCGATTCACAGCCTTGTGGCGAGCTGGAATTGCGTATGGCGCTGGCGGCGCGTTACACCACGTCACCGGTGCGCTGTTGGAACGCCGAAGACGTCTATATAGGTGCTGATCTTCGCAGTGTCCTGGAAATACTGATCGCGGTCTTGAATCTCAAGGACGCGACGGTTGTGCTCGAATCGCCTTGCGACTGGGCCATACTGCGCCTGTTGCAGGCAGCGAACGTTCGGGTGATTGAGTGGCCGCTCACAGCCGATGGCAGCCTGGACCAGGAGCATCTGAAGGTGTTGCTGGAAACCGAACGGGTGCGGCTGGTGATGGTCTCTTCCGATCTGAACATGCCCCGCGGCAGCCGGGCGCCGGACGATAATCGGCAAAGCGTTGCAACGTTGCTGCAGCGGTATGACTGCTGGGTGCTGGAAAACGACTGCTACGGTGAACTGGGTTTCGAACCCGACGGCCTCCGGTTCCGCAGCCTGCTCGCCCCGGAAAGGCTGATAGTGTTTTCCTCATTCGAGAAAATCATCGGCTCGGAAGCGCCCTATGGTTACCTGCTTGCGCGCCAACTGAGCAATGAATGGCAGCGACACTTCTTGTTGCGTGCCTTTCGCCTGTCGCCGATTCGCCAGAAGGCCATCGCCCGTTTTTACAGCAATGGCCGCATGGACCAGCACTTGCTGTTACTAAGGCGCAAGCTCAGGGATGGCAAGCTGCGAATGACCCGGTTGCTGGGCGAGCGGCTTGGCGATGCCTTGCAGTTCGTCGAGCCGCAAGGAGGGGGGACTGTCTGGGTGCGCCCATTGCGCCGGGTCGATGTGCGGCGGGTGTACCAGTTGCTGCTCAAACAGCAAGTGGTGATCGCACCTGGAGAGCTGTTCAGTCTCCAGGGCCTTCATTCCCGGCACCTGCGCCTGAGTCACAGCATTGGCGGGGATCCTGATCTGGCCAGTGCCGTGGCCTTGTTGGGGGATGCGTTGCGTCAGGAATCGATGGCCTGAGCAACGTTGCCCCAGGTGTCAAAAATCGTGCGGATACCCGAAGGGATCGATAACGTCGCATTGCGGTCAAACTGCCAGTAAACTGCGTTCCAACTCCTGAACCACTCTATTCCAGAGGTTTTGCATGACACTCAGTCATTTTGCGGGCAAACCGGCACCGGCAGAATTGTTGGTCGATATCCCGCGACTGGTAACGGCCTATTACACCGGCCAGCCTGATGCCGCTATCCCGACCCAGCGCGTGGCCTTTGGCACGTCCGGGCACCGAGGCAGCTCCTTCGAACTGAGTTTCAATGAATGGCATGTGCTGGCGATCAGCCAGGCCATCTGCCTGTACCGCGAGGCCCAGGGCATCGACGGTCCGCTGTTCGTCGGTATCGACACCCATGCGTTGTCCACGCCGGCCGGCGCCAGCGCCCTGGAAGTACTGGCCGCCAACGGTGTGACGGTCATGATTGCCGAGGGCGACGAATACACCCCGACCCCGGCCGTTTCCCATGCGATTCTCTGCTACAACCGCGGACGTACCTCGGGCCTGGCGGACGGCATCGTCATTACGCCATCCCACAACCCACCGCAGAGCGGTGGCTACAAATACAACCCGACCAACGGTGGCCCAGCCGACACCCACATCACCAAGTGGATCGAAGCCAAGGCCAACGAACTGCTGGCCAACAAACTGGCCGGCGTCAAGCGCATCAGCTATGAGCAGGCTCTGAAGGCCGGCACGACTCATCGCCATGATTACGTGAACACCTATGTCGCGGACTTGATCAACGTGATCGACTTCGACGCGATCCGCAACGCCAAACTGCGCCTGGGCGTCGATCCGCTGGGCGGAGCAGGGGTTCGCTACTGGTCGGCGATTGCCGAGCATTACCGCCTCGACCTGGACGTGGTGAACAAGGAAGTGGATTCGACCTTCCGTTTCATGACCGTCGATTGGGATGGCCAGATTCGCATGGACCCGTCGTCCACCCATGCCATGCAGGGCCTGATCGGACTCAAGGAGCGGTTCGACGTGGCGTTTGCCTGCGACCCGGACCATGACCGCCATGGCATTGTTACGCCGTCCGGCGGTCTTCTGGCGCCTAACAATTATCTGGCGGTATCGATCGACTACCTGTTCCAGAACCGCCCGCACTGGCGCGCCGATGCGGCCGTGGGCAAGACCGTGGTCAGCAGCGGCCTGATCGATCGCGTGGCCAGGCGCCTGGGTCGTCGCCTGTACGAAGTGCCGGTCGGCTTCAAGTGGTTCGCCGACGGCCTGTTCGACGGTTCCCTGGGCTTTGGCGGTGAGGAAAGCGCCGGTGCATCGTTCCTGCGCAAGGACGGCGGTGTATGGAGTACCGACAAGGATGGCCTGATCCCGGCGCTGTTGGCAGCCGAAATGACGGCCCGTACAGGGCGCGATCCAAGCCAGGCGTATCGTGCATTGACCGATGAGCTGGGCGAGCCGTTCTCGGTACGCGTCGACGCCAAGGCGAATCCGCAACAGAAAGCCCTGTTGAGCAAGCTGTCCCCGGCACAAGTCACCTCGACTGAGCTGGCGGGGGAAACGATCCAGAGCATCCTCAGTCATGCGCCGGGCAACGACCAGGCCATTGGCGGCCTGAAGGTCATGACCGAGAACGGCTGGTTCGCGGCGCGTCCATCCGGCACCGAGGACATCTACAAGATCTACGCCGAGAGCTTCGTCAGCGACGCGCACTTGAAGCAATTGGTGGCAGAGGCCCAGACGTTGGTGGATGGTGCCATTTCCGGCAAATGATAGGCGGGGTTTGCCGGCAACCGGCTCCTTGAGGACTGGTGTCGCGTACCTGTGGGAGCTGGCTTGCCAGCGATGACGGCCTGACGTCGTGTGGCATCTTCGAGAACGCCTTCGCCGGCAAGCCTGGCTCCTACGAAATCGAGGGGCCTGAGAATCAAAAAAGGGGCGACCATCATGGTCGCCCCTTTTTTTGTCCCGCTCAGGTGGTCAAGCCAGATCCACCAGGACGATTTCGCTGTCCTCGATGGCGGTCACGCGCAATACCTGTTCCTGCGCCACCGCAATACCGTCTCGAGCTTGTGCGCGCAAGCCATTGACTTCAATCACACCTGTAGCTGGCACCAGATACGCACGACGACCGCTGTCCAGATGGTATTCAGCGCTTTCGCCAGCCTTGAGGTTCGCCGCCACCAGCCGGGCATCGGCCCGGATGCGCAGACTTTGGTCGTCGCCCGCCTTGCCGCTGGCCAGGGTCACGAACCCTTCGCGCTCGCCTTTGGGGAAAGGCTTCGCACCCCAGGACGGGGCCAGACCGGACTGGTTGGGGATGATCCAGATCTGGAAGATCTTGGTCGGCGTGGCTTCCAGGTTGTATTCACTGTGAGCGATGCCGGTGCCGGCACTCATGACCTGAACATCACCGGCTTCGGTGCGGCCCTTGTTGCCCAGGTTGTCCTGGTGGGAAATGGCACCTTCACGCACATAGGTGATGATCTCCATGTCTCGATGCGGGTGCTGCGGGAAACCGGTGCCGGGGGCGATCACGTCATCGTTCCACACCCTCAGGTTGCCCCAGTTCATGCGTTTGGGATCGTGGTATTCGGCGAACGAAAAATGGTGATGGGCATCCAACCAGCCATGGTGAGCACCACCGAGCGATTTGAAAGGTCTGAGTTCTAGCATGATCGTCTCCTCGATTGGTTCGTCATGGGGCGCAGCGCCGGGGCCACGAAGCGAGACCGTTGGTTGATGACGGTCATCATCCTTGAGCCAACAATCGATAAAAAGCGTAAAAAATGCCTCATCATTATCGAAATTCTTGATGTCGATCTTGTCTCCATATTCTCATCCAACCTTCACTTTCATGCATAAGCCAATGAGTCATAAGCATTTCACTAGAACTCGGCAGTAAATGAAGCCACCATAGTCCTCAACAGCCTCACACTCTGGAGTCCGTTCGCGTGTCGCAACACACCCCTGATCTTCCCCCGGAACTTCGCCCACTGGCCGAGATGCCGCTGCTCAAGCGCCTGGCCGCCCGCTTCTTCGGCCATGGCCTGACGCGACTACGGGCACAGCACCGCGCGTCCTGGCTGCACGGTCAGGCCGACGGCTTTCGTAGCGGGCATACGGCCGGAGTCGAGTACGGCTATAACGAAGGCCGGCTCGAAGGGCTGGAAGAAGGCCGGCAAGTCCTGCTGATCCGCGATTGCCGCAGTACCGAGCATCGACCGCCGGGTATCGACGATCATCTGTTCGATGACTGGCGCCTGCCTCTGAGTGCCGAACTGAAAAAACGCATGAAGGCCGACGTTGCAAGGTTGCTGCCGGCGCATGCGCAACCCAGCGCAGCGCAATGGAAGATGATTTTCAGCGACACACCTTCGACATCGGTGGTTGCCGGCGCCGGTGCTGGCAAATCGACGACGCTCGTCCTGCGTATCCTGCTGATGACGCAATACCTGGGTTTCGAATTGAGCTCCATGACCGTGGTGACGTTCACCCGTGAGTCGCGCAAGGACTTCATCAACAAGCTGATGGAGTTGTTCACGCTTTGGGGGCGACCGCTGAGCCAGAAGGAAGCCCAGGATCTGGTACGCACCTTCCATTCGCGAATTCTGCCGATGGTTCGCAGTCTGCCGGGATTCGAACGCTTGCAGGCGTTCGAGAACCTCAGCCTGCGCCCACAGGACATCGAAGGGGACAGCAACCCGTTCGACTTGCGTATAAACGACGCCCAGCGCCAGCAGCTCAACGCCTGTTACCACGCCTTGCACACCCGCGATGAACGCTTTCGCGAACTGATCAAGCCATTGTCGCGCCACGCCTTGCAGCTCAAGGAGCTGGAACGCGACCATCCGGACGTGCAAAAGCGCATGGCCGTGACGGAATTGGCCGCCAGGCGCGATGAGGAATTGTGTGACGCCATCGAGGACCTGTGGGTTCGCGCCGGAGCATGGCCGATCAAAGGCATCGAGCCCAAGCGCCAGGCCTTCGATATCAACGGCTCGACGTTCCATTGCCATGGCTACATTGCGTCACTGGACGCCTGGGTGATGCTGGGCTTCGATTCCAGGGAAAATTCGCAGGTCACACGTGCCAATGCGAAACTTACTGTGCGCGCCGAGTGGGCCGTAAAACGCACCCTGTTTCAAGCTTTCTGTCGTAAGTCATTGATATGGTTGGATAATTACGAACAGTCGAAGCGTGTTTTGGCGTCATTGGCTGGCGATGCCAGTGCAGGTCCCGGTTTCGATTACAAGGTCAAGGGCGAGTTGGCCTCGGCCCCCTTGCTGGACTGTTTTGTGGCGGCGGCAGGTTTTATCGAGAACCTGGGCCTGGATGTACCTGACGCCGTCAGCCGCATGAGCTTTGCCAAAGATGATCCGGACCGCTTTTTTTTCGAAGCCCTGAGTCTGTATTGGCGGGCTCTGGAAGATCATCTGCTGGATCAGAAACCACCGATCATGACCTACAACCGGATGTTTGCCTTGTTCAGCGAACACTCACCGGAAAATCTCAAGCTGCTCAGCGATGAATTGCTTCGACCGCTTTCGCACTTGATGATCGACGAATTTCAGGATGTTTCGCCGCAGATTGTCTCCTGGATCCGCGCAAGCCTGACCGAGATCCGCAGTCGCGGCCCAGCCATGCATGTGGGGCGGGGTGCCCAGCGTTCGTCATTGCTGTGCGTCGGGGATGACTGGCAATCGATATACGGCTGGCGCGGCAGTTCTCCAAGCTATTTCATGGAGTTCAACAAGGAGTTCTCGTCGCCAAGCACCACCAGGGTCATGCTCAGTGATAACTATCGCAGTCACCAGCACATTATCGACGCCGCCGAGCACATCGTCCGCGCCGCCCCGGCCATTGCCGGTAAAAAGGCCAGGGCCAGTGGCGAGCCGAAGGATTTGCAGCCGGTCCAGGTGTTGGACCGGGATGATCAAGGGATGGCCCGGCGCCTGATCGAACACTACCGTCGGGGTGATTCGATCTTGATGCTGTATCGAAAAAGTAGCGATAAGTCATTGATAGAAGAGCATATTCAGTCAGTAATTAATGTAGATTCGAGCTTGCCGCACGAGGCTCGACGCCTGAAACAACTGACCTATCACAGTGCCAAGGGCCTGCAAGCCGATGCGGTGTTCCTGCTTGGCGATTGTCAGCACCTGACCAGTTCGCCCTACAAGAACCAGGTGTACCGCATGGCGGGTCTGGGCAAGGCTGGAGACAGCGAGCCGTACGACAACGCGCAAAAAGATGAAATCCTGCGTCTGGCTTATGTGGGGATCACTCGCGCCGTGCATCATTGCTACTGGTATGTCGATGGCCAGGATACCCAGGCACCGGGCATGCCCAAGGCGTCCGATCGCATCATCAAGGGCAAGGCATTCTTCGCCGATCACCGGCAGGCCAGGGCCTCGGTGTGATGCACGGATTGCACCCATGAAAAAGCCCACATCGCGTGGGCTTTTTCATGGGTGTGTACTTTCTTTCAGGCATAACTTCTCAGGGCCAACGGGGGAATGAACGCTTCCAGTTCATCCTCCACGGCTTCGATGATTCGTTCGACGTCGGCGGCATTCATGACTGTCGCACAAGGAATACCCGCGATGGCGATCATGGTCTCGCCCGTGGCCCGGTCGAACAGTCGGGCAATCATGCTGTCCGGGGCATCCATGCTGGCCTCGAAACCCATGGGATGAAAATGCCAGCGCATCAATTGGCAGGCGTTTGGAAAGGTGACCTTGGTGAACTCTCTATTGCTGAAGGCTCTATTACTGAACTCACTATTCATATGTTGCCCGCCTGCTTCAATGAGCGCTTCCTTTAGCTCAGGGTAGGAGGGAGGAACCTTCAATGGTTCCACCGATGACAGTTTTTAAAAGTAGCATCTGAATGTGAAAAGAATGTTTTTTTCTCAGGCTGTTTGGCGATTGCCGGGCTTTTTTTGATTCAGGTCGCGGGGGCCGGGGTGTCATCCGGCAGACCTGCACCGGTCAAGCATTGAAGCCGGGGACAAACTTGGGCAAGCTCGGTTTTTTTCGTCGAGACACCTATGTACGCCGAGGATGATGGACCGCTGCAAACCCAGGCCACGGGCGAGACGGTCATGCGTTATCACTTGCGCTGGAAACATCGTGACCTGGACGGGGTCATGGCGTTGTACCACCCCGATGTCCAGTACAACGATTTCTTCCAGAATCGCGTAATGGGCCTTGAAGAGCTGCGCGAGTATGTGCGCAGCAGCATGCCCCGCGATCCGGATGAAGCACTTGAGCATTCCGACCGCATTCGTCTGGACGGCGACACTGCATTCATTCAGTACCGCATCACGTTGCGTGGTGGAGAGGGCCTGGTGTCGTTTCGCGCCAGTGAAGCGATCACGGTACGTGACGGGTTGATCTGGCGAGTCAACGAGTATGCCTCGCTGGTGCACGAGCAGCCGGTCCGCAAAACCGGGACAGCCCAACGCCCGGCTGTCAGTCGGCTCGGCCTGTCACCGCGCCAGTTGGGTTTCATGGCCGACGACCTGCAGCAGTATTTTCAACGCCAGCAACCCTATCTCGATCCTGAGCTGGACTTGCAGCGGGTGGCGAAAGAGTGTGGCTACAGCCGCAATCAGATTTCCTATTTGCTCAATCAGGTGCTGGGCCAGAGCTTCTATCGCTATGTCAACCAGGCGCGCCTGCAACACTTGCTGGCTGCGTTGGACAAGGCCGCGACGCCGCTGCGCATCGACGAGCTGGCGTTTGCCGCCGGTTTCAACTCCCTGTCGGCGTTTTACAGCTGTTTCCGTCAGCACACCGGCCTTTCGCCAAAGGCATATGCCAAGCAAATTTCTTTGCGTGCACGCGCGCAAGACAACCTCTGAGCCCTCGCACTAGGATCGACGCCACTGAAATTTGAGTGGCGGAGTCTTGCATGTCGGCGTGGCGCACTATCAGCTTGTGGATGGACCAACTCGACGAGCCGTTACTGGCGCGCCCGGCGCTGGAACAGGATCTGGATGTGGACGTGGCAATCATCGGTGCCGGCTATACCGGGCTGTGGACCGCGTACTACCTCAAGCTTGAGGCGCCGCAGCTTAATATCGCCGTCATCGAGGCACAGACTGCCGGTTTTGGTGCGTCCGGCCGCAATGGCGGCTGGTTGATGGGCAATCTGTTGGGAGAGGATCGGCTCCTGGCCGACCTGTCACCCGTGCAGCGCCGGGCGTCCTATGACTTGTTGCACAACATCCCCGATGACGTGCGGATGGTCCTTGAACGTGAGGGCATCGACTGCGATTACCGCAAGGGCGGGGTCTTGTACTGCGCTGCCCGTTATCCGGAACAGGAAGCCAGCCTGCGCCATTACCTGGACAAGCTGTACAGCCAGGGTCTGGACGAAAACGATTACCGCTGGCTCAGTCCACAGCAACTGACGCAACAGATCCGCATCGCCAAGCCCTACGGCGGTATCTATGCGCCGCACGTGGCGACCGTGCACCCGGCCAAACTGGTCCGTGGCCTGGCGCGTACGGTGGAGCGGATGGGCGTCAGGATATACGAAAACAGCCCGGTCACCCATTGGCAGTCCGGCAGTCTGCGCACGACGCAGGCTTCGGTGCGCAGTCGCTGGATAGTGCCTGCCGTCGAGGGTTACGGGGTCTCGCTGCCGCCGCTGGGACGTTATCAGCTGCCGGTACAAAGCCTGATCGTCGCCACCGAACCATTGTCCGCAGCCACTTGGGACGAGATCGGTCTCGATGGCGGCCAGGCCTTCGGCGAAAGCAGTCGCCAGGTGACATACGGTCAGCGCACGGCGGATAACCGGCTGATTTTTGGCGCACGGGGTGGCTACCGGTTCGCCGGACGGTTGCGGCACGCGTTCGACCTGACCGCCAGCGAAGTCGAGCTGCGGCGATACCTGTTCGGTGAGCTTTTCCCGCAGCTCAAACATGTGCAGATCACCCATGGCTGGGGTGGCAACCTGGGCATGTCCCGGCGATTCAAACCGCACATGCTTTGCGACCGGGCCAGCGGCATCGCCTTGTCCGGCGGTTATGGCGGGGAGGGTGTCGGTGCCAGCCACCTCGGCGGACGAACCCTGGCCGACCTGATCCTTGCGCGCGACACCGAGCGCGTACACCAGCCCTGGGTTATCCCTCAGGGGCAGATCAATGCGCTCAAAGCCTGGGAGCCCGAACCCTGCCGCTGGTTGGGCTACAACGCGATCATCCGCAGCTTCGTCCATGAAGACCAGACCCTGGCCAACCCGGCCACCGCGCCCTGGCGGCGCAAACTCGCCAGCGGGGTGGCCGGATTCATGGAAGGTTTCATGCAGTAAACAACGCGTTTTTTATCAAAAAAGCATCCGCAACAGGAATTTCCCATGAGCATCACGCAATTCAAGAACACAGCCACCTTGCAACTGCAAGAGTCGAACCCGGTCGCCGTGCCGTTGGGGTCACCGGTGGCAGTGGCTTCAACCACCAGTGTCGAGCGCGACGACGGCGTCGAAACCGGCGTTTGGGAGTGCACGCCTGGCCGCTGGCGGCGACAGATCGTCGCCCAGGAGTTCTGTCACTTCATCCAGGGTCGCTGCACCTTCACCCCGGACGACGGCGAAACATTGCACATCCAGGCCGGCGACGCACTGATGCTGCCGGCAAATACCCTCGGCATCTGGGATATCCAGGAAACCGTGCGCAAGAGCTACGTCCTGATTTTCTGATGCCGCACCTTTGATTACCTGCCAGTACGCCAACAAAAAAGAAAACAGCCCAAACAGGAATCGCCTCATGCTCCGAAAGACACTGACACTTGCGCCCCTGATGCTGGTCGCTTCCATCAGTCAGGCGGCCGACACCGTCAAGATCTACAACTGGTCGGACTACATCGCGCCGGACACTGCGAAGAACTTTCAGAAACAGACGGGCATCGCCTTCACCTACGACGTCTACGACAGCAACGAAACCCTCGATGGCAAGCTCATGACCGGAAAATCCGGTTACGACGTGGTGTTCCCCTCCAACCACTTCATGGCGCGGCAGATCGAAGGCGGGGCGTTGAAAAAGCTCGACAAGAGCCAATTGCCCAACTGGAAGAATCTCAATCCGGTACTGCTCAAGGCCTTGCAAACCAACGATCCGGGCAACGAGCATGGCTTTCCGTACCTGTGGGGCAGCACCGGCATCGGCTACAACATTGCCAAGGTCAAGGCCGTGCTCGGCGATAACGCACCCGTGGACTCCTGGGACCTGATCTTCAAACCCGAGAATATGCAGAAACTGCAAAAATGCGGCGTGGCGATCCTCGACAATGGACCGGAGCTGCTGCCCGCCGCACTGAACTACCTGGGGCTGCCGCACCACAGCAAGAACCCGCAGGATTACAAAAAGGCCGAAGAACTGCTGATGAAAGTGCGGCCGTACGTCAGCTATTTCCATTCATCCAAATACACCAGCGACCTGGCCAACGGCGACATTTGCGTGGCCGTCGGGTTCTCCGGCGACATCCTGCAAGCGGAAAACCGTGCCAAGGAAGCCAACAACGGCATCGAAATCGGCTATGCGATCCCCAGGGAAGGTGCTGCGATCTGGTTCGACATGGTCGCCATGCCCGCCGATGCCCCGGACGAAAAGGCCGGCTATGCCTTCATGAACTACCTGTTGAGCCCGGATGTGATGGCCGGCATCAGCAATTACGTGCATTACGCCAACGGCAACGAGCAGGCCGACAGCCTGATCGATCCGGCGATCAAGAACGACACCAAGGTGTACCCGAGCCCGGAAATGATGGGCAAATTGTTCGCCCTGGAAGCGATGCCACTGAACATCGATCGGGTTCGCACGCGGGTTTGGAACAAGATTCGTACGGGTAGCTAGCGATCAACCTCATGTATTCCCAGGTTTCAGCTGTTTGTTTGTGCTTGGTGGGACTGTCATGTTTGACAGTAGCCGGATATTGACGACCTTTGTAAGGTAAAGCCTCCAAACACCACGTTTCGAGGGAGAGTCAACGTGAACAAATCAGACCTGCGTGCGTACGTTGAGGAACAGACCAATATTGCCGCCCAGCGCATCATTGACAAAGGAACGACCTCAGATGAGCTGGCGGTGAGTCGATTGAATGTGCTGCTTTCACTGCGTCGAAGCCTGGATGGCAAGACAACGGCACAAGATCTCGGAATGTGGGGCACCATCAATGACGCCTTACAGCAAATCGGGATCCTCAATAGCCAGGAAACAATTTTCTCAAGGCTGCAATCATAATTAACGTGCCCCAATAACAAGCGATGACTTGCTTTTTATTGGGGCACAATCGGCCGGAGCGTGCTTGCCATGTTGGCGCATGATTTGTGGCAGCGCTGACACGGCTGTTTCAGTCTTCCTTGCGAATCGTCGCCACGTCGTCGGCCCTGACTTTCACCTTCGCCCCGGAAATATCCTCGAACTCGAAGAAGCCGTCTTTCGTTCTGGTTTTCGGCATGTCCCTGGTCAAATACTGGGTGCCGTTGTGCAGGGTCACCACCGTGGGTGTCGAGCAGCCTGCCAATGCCACACAGGCCGCCAGTGCCACAGGCAATCCCAGAGTCTTGATGTTCATCACCACCTCACTTGTTGAAAACAATGCTGCTATCGCTGCCGCGACAGCTCGTCTATCGAGGTTGATGCCCTGGATCACCGGAAAGTTCGATGCGCCGGCGAAAATGGCTGCGGGGCGGTCCCGCCCATCCTTTTCCGATTGCGCCGGGCAGGGGGTTGCTGGTATCTGTACGCATAACCAGTACTCGCTCGCCATGGCCAATTTCCAGTGACTGCAAACCCCCTCGACGATCCTTTCTATTACCTCAACAACTTCATGCAAGTCATTGACTGGCTTGAGCTTCGTTATGCCGATGTGCTGAGCGTCGAAGAGCAGCGATTCATCCATGACTTCAAGGGCCTGCCACGGCCCTCCCAGGGACTGCTGATCAGGATGGTCATGCGCAAGGGGATTCACTTCAGGGTCGCCAAGCTGCATTACGCTGAAATCGGTGACATTGCCCAAGCTGCCGAACCGCTTCTGGCACTGGGCTGGATCAACGAACAACAGCCGCTGTCGATCGAAACCCTGTTCGAGGTCCTGCTCAAGGCCGAAATCGTTCAATGCCTGGGGGGCTCCATCGATCAACCCAAGGGGAAAAAGTCCGATTGGCTGCCTGCCCTGAGCGAGCAATTTCCCCTGGCCCGCCGTTTCAATGACTGGTGTCCGTCGCTCGAAGACCGTTTGTTCAGCCTGACCATCATGGACTTGTGTGATCGGCTGCGCCTGATGTTTTTCGGCAACCTGTATCAGGATTGGTCGGAGTTCGTCTTGGCCGATCTCGGCATCTATACCTACGAAAAAGTCGACTTGCAGGCTGATTCCCGAGGCCTGTGCTGCCGTGAGGACGTCGATGCCTGCCTGTTCCTTCACCAATGCCAGCAGCGCTTCGAAATGGGTGAGCCGGTGGCCGGGATCGTCGATCAGATCAACGGGGTGACGCTGATCAATCCCTGGCTGCAACGACGCCGGGAAAAGCTGCTGTACCAGATGGCCCAGTTCTGCGAACGCATCGCGGACTTCTCTACGGCGCTGAGCCTTTATCGCCAGTGTGCCTACCCCGGCGCACGGATGCGCTTGATACGCGTGCTGGAACGTTGCGGGGACTATGAGCAGGCCCTGGACATGGCCACCCGGGTCGAGCAATCGCCACAGAGTGCCGCCGAGCAACAACAACTATTGCGCATATTGCCCAGGCTTCGGCGCAAAATGGGTGGCCCGCCGCTCAAGCGTTTGTCACCGCGGCCAATGATGCGCCTGGACCTGCAACTGCCCCGAAGCGAACCACTGATGTCGGTGGAGCAATACGTTCAGGCGCACCTGTCAGACGCCTCAGCGCCGGTGCATTACGTCGAAAACGGCCTGATCAACTCACTGTTCGGCCTGCTCTGCTGGCCGGCCATCTTCGCACCGCTGCCCGGGGCGTTCTTTCACCCGTTCCAGCGCGGCCCGATGGACTTGTACAACGAAGATTTCCATGAGCGTCGGGCAGACCTGTTCAAGCATTGTCTGACGCAACTGGACGACGGCCGTTATCGTCAGACGATCCGTGAACGCTACGTCGAGAAATGGGGTGTGCAATCGCCCTTCGTTTTCTGGAATGTGCTCGATGAGGCGTTGCTTGAGCAGGCGCTGGACTGCTTGCCGGCCGAACACCTCAAGCACTGGTTCGATCGCCTGCTGCTGGACATCAAGGCCAACCGCGCCGGCATGCCGGACCTTATCCAGTTCTGGCCCGAGCAAAAGACCTATCGCATGATCGAGGTCAAGGGGCCGGGAGACCGCCTGCAGGATAACCAGTTGCGCTGGCTGGAGTTCTGTCATGAGCACGGCATGCCGGTTGCCGTGTGCTACGTACAATGGGCGGAGCAGGGGGCATGAGTTACAGCATCGCGGTACGGGCGTTGTGTGAATTCACCGCCAAGACCGGCGACCTCGACTTGCGCTTCACACCGTCGCCGACCGCGCTTGAGGGGATCGTCGGGCACCGTACGGTGGCCTCCCGGCGCAGTGAGGGCTACCAGAGTGAAGTCGCCCTCGAAGGCTCCCATGGCAAGCTGACCGTCAAGGGGCGGGCCGATGGCTACGATCCGGCGCAAAACTGCCTGGAGGAAGTCAAGACCTACCGGGGCGACCTGAGCAAACAGCCGGCCAATCACCGGCAACTGCACTGGGCACAGGCCAAAATCTACGGTTGGCTGATGTGCCGCAAGCTGAACCTGGCGCAGATCAATCTGGCGCTGGTGTACTTCGACATTGTCAGCGAAAAGGAAACCTGCCTGGTCGAGTGCTTCAGCGCCATGCAATTGCAGCGGTTCTTCGAGCAGCAGTGCGCGCACTTTCTGCAATGGGCCGAGCAGGAAATGGCCCATCGTCAAACGCGCAACCGCGCCGCAGAGCATCTGGCGTTTCCCCACAGCGCTTTTCGACCGGGACAACGGCACCTGGCCGAGTCGGTGTACAAGGCCGTCAGCACGGGCCGTTGCCTGATGGCCCAGGCACCGACGGGCATCGGCAAGACCGTGGGCACCCTGTTTCCGATGCTCAAGGCATTGGCGCCGCAGCAGCTGGACAAGGTGTTTTTCCTCACGGCCAAGACGCCAGGTCGCCAACTGGCGCTGGACGCGGCACAGGTCATTGTCCGGCAGGCCGATGCGCCGCCCTTGCGGGTGCTGGAAATGATTGCCCGGGACAAGGCCTGCGAACATCCGGACAAGGCTTGCCACGGCGAGTCCTGCCCGCTGGCCAAGGGCTTCTACGACCGTTTGCCGGCGGCCCGCCAGGCCGCCAGCGAGCTGACCTTGCTGAACCAGCAGACGCTGCGCCGGGTCGCGCAGGAGCATGGGGTGTGTCCGTACTACCTGAGCCAGGAAATGGCGCGTTGGGCCGATGTCGTGGTCGCCGATTACAACTACTACTTCGACTTCGGTGCATTGCTTTTCGGCCTGGCCCAGGCCAATCAGTGGAACGTCGCGGTACTGGTGGACGAAGCGCACAATCTGGTGGAGCGTGGCCGGCAGATGTACAGCGCCAGCGTCGACCAGGCGTCTGTGCAAGCGGTACGAAAAACGGCGCCCGATGTATTGAAAAAGCAGCTTCAGCGGATCAACCGTGAATGGAACACCTTGCACAATCAGCAACAAAGCGACTATCAGGCTTACGACAAAGCGCCGCAAAAGTTGCTGCAGGCTTTTTCCTCCACCTGCGCCAGTATCGGTGACTACCTCAATGACCATCCTCAAGGGCTGGATAACGCGCTGCAAAACCTTTATTTCGACTTGCTGCATTTTTGCCGCGTGGCCGAAAGCTTCGACGAGCATTTCCTGTTCGATATCAGCAAGCGCGAAGTGGGTCGAAAACGAAACCTCTCGCAGCTGTGCCTGCGCAACGTAGTACCTGCCGGTTTCATCGGGCCGCGCCTGGCGGCGGCACGCAGTACGGTGCTGTTTTCGGCGACCCTTAGCCCGCGGCATTACTACGCCGATCTGTTGGGAACGCCGGCGAACACCGTGTTCATCGATGTCGAATCGCCCTTTGATCCCGGGCAGTTGCAAGTGCATATCGTCGACCGGATTTCCACGCGCTTTGCCCATCGCCAGGCGTCCGTAGCGCCGATTGTCGAATTGATGGCCGGCCAGTTCCGCCAACGTCCCGGCAACTACCTGGCGTTCTTCAGCAGCTTCGAATACCTGCAGCAGGTGGCGCAGTCGCTCGGCGAACGCCATCCGCAGATCGATCTCTGGACGCAATCGCGGGGCATGGGCGAAGAGCAACGCCAGCAATTTCTCGATCGGTTTTGCGAAAGCGGCAAGGGCATCGGCTTTGCCGTACTGGGCGGCGTATTCGGCGAAGGCATCGACCTGCCCGGCGCCAGGCTTATCGGCGCATTCATCGCGACCCTGGGCCTGGCGCAACTCAATCCGGTCAATGAGCAATTGAAACGGCGCATGGGGGCGATTTTCGGCGCCGGTTATGACTACACCTACCTGTTTCCCGGTGTGCAAAAAGTGGTGCAGGCCGCAGGGCGGGTGATTCGTACCCAGCAGGACCAAGGGGTGGTGATGCTGATCGATGACCGCTTCGGTGAACACAAGGTCAGGCAGTTGTTACCTGGCTGGTGGTCCATTTCGGCGATGCATTCTCCTTGCGCGGTGTAGGTTCTTTTACCTTGGGCAACTTCGATATGCCTTGAAGCAATCGCCTGATTGAAAGCCTGGCGAAAACACCTTTTATTGAGGAGGCCGGTTACCGGTTCAAGCCCTCTTTGATAAGGACATCAAGGCATGCCAGAAACAGTGCAATATCCCTACACCGAAGCGGACGTGAGCAAGGCGTTCGAAGAAATCACGGCCTCGCTGTTGAGCGGAAAAACCGCCGAAACCCCACCCAAGCTACTGGTTACTGCCGGGTTGCAAGGCAGCGGCAAAACCTATCTGCTGGAAAAACATCTGTTGCCTTCAGGGCGTTTCTCAAACCATGTTCGCCTGTACTTGCCCGAATACCGGAAAAAACACCCAAAGTACGACGAGATGATCCAGTTTGGCGTCTTGCACGCCTACGAGCACACCGAAGCGTTTGTCCGGGAACTCAGTGCAAGAATCTTCACCGAGGTGCTAGGCCGTCGACTCAACATCATCATGGAGTGCGCATTCGACAGCATTGAGTTTGCCGGGATTGCGACGTTCGCTTCCGGCTACCAGCTCGAGGCCCATGTCGTGGCATGCAACTTGCCATTCGCACACCTGTCGAGTATCAAAAGAGGCTTGAAAAGCCTCGAACACCAGGAACTGGAGCGATTTGTCAGTTATTCGGCACTGCAATCGAGCATGAACAATGCGATGGCCATTGTTCGCGCTTTCCAGACCCTTGCCGAGACCTGCGCCGGCTCACGACTTTCCCTCTACGAGCGCGGCCTGGGTGTCTTGAAGGAGCGCACCTTGCGGGCCCATAGCAGCTACAAACCGGACGACAAGGGCAAACTCACCGCCGTTTCGACCGACACGCCATACTCATGCAGCGCCTTTGGTCACATCATCCAGCGCCCTGTCCATGCCGAACAGGAGCGCGACGAGATGATCAAGGAATGTCATCTGGCACTGCTCAAGGCCGGGATACATGCCGAACAGGTTCCCGCTTTTGTCTATAACGACTTGCATACCTACATTGCCAGATACCTGTACCGCTGAAGCAGGCACGAGCAAACTGCCGACGGATCGGCTTTCCAAATCGGCAGTTTGTCGCATACTCCAGAAAACCTTCCATGGCGCGAGAACCCAATGAGTGAGGATCGAAGCAAGGTGGATGTGGGTGACGAAACGCGCTTTCGCCTGCTGATCGATGCGGTGGTCGATTATGCGATCTACATGATCGACCCCGACGGCATCATTTCCAGTTGGAATGCCGGGGCCAGGCGCTTCAAAGGGTATGAGGAAGCTGAAATCCTCGGTCATCATTTCTCGCGTTTCTACACCAAAGAAGATCGCCAGGCCGGTTTGCCGCAAAAGGCACTGGATACGGCCCTGCGCGAAGGGCGTTTTGAAGGCGAGGGGTGGCGAGTGCGCAAGGATGGCACGCGTTTCTGGTGCCATGTGGTGATCGACCCGATACATGACCCGTCGGGCAAACTGCTGGGGTTCGCCAAGATTACCCGTGACCTGACCGACCGGAAAATGGCCGAGGAAACGCTCAAGCAGAGCGAACAGCAATTTCGTCTGCTGGTACAAAGCGTGACGGACTACGCCATCTACATGCTTGCCCCGGACGGGCGGGTCACCAACTGGAACGCCGGAGCGCAACGCATCAAGGGCTACACGCCCGAGGAAATCATCGGCAAGCATTTTTCCCTGTTCTACACCCCCGAGGATCGTGAAGCCGGCGAGCCGCTGCGTACGCTAGACATTGCGGTGCGGGAGGGACGCTTTGAAAACAGGGCGTGGCGCCAGCGCAAGGACGGTACGCGGTTCTTTGCCCACGTGGTGGTGGACCCGATCTGGGGCGATACCGGCAGATTGCTGGGCTTCGCCAAGATCACCCGTGACATCACCGAAGCCACACAGGCGCAGCTGGACCTAGAACATACCCGCGAAGCGCTGTTCCAGGCGCAGAAGATGCAGGCCATCGGTCAGCTCAGTGGCGGTATCGCCCATGACTTCAACAATTTGCTGACGGTCATCCTCGGCAACCTGGAAATTGTCCGCAAACGCATGAGCGACGATCCGCGCATGACCCGCCTACTGGACAACGCCACCCAGGGGGCACTGCGTGGCGTGACCCTGACCCAACGCATGCTGGCGTTTGCCAGGCGACAGGAGTTGAAAGCCGAACCTGTCGATATACCGGCACTGGTGCAGGGCATCACCGGCCTGTTGCGCAGCTCCCTTGGACCTTCGGTGAAAATCGAGACCCGCTTCGTGCCCGCGCCCGAACCGGTACTGGCCGATGTCAATCAGCTGGAGCTGGCGGTGCTCAATCTGGCGACCAATGCGCGCGATGCGATGCCCAATGGCGGAAAGATCGTTTTCGGTACCCGCTCCGAGGTCGTCATCGACCAGCCCCAGTCATCCCTTGCACCGGGGCATTACGTCTGCCTGACGGTCACCGATACCGGTGAGGGCATGGACAGCGCCACGCTGGCGTCGGCGATGGAGCCGTTTTTCACCACCAAGGGCGTCGGCAAGGGGACTGGCCTGGGGCTGTCGATGGTGCATGGTTTCATCGAACAGATGGGAGGGCGATTCGCCCTCAAGAGTGAAAAAGGCCAAGGCACGACTGCCGAACTCTGGTTACCTGTCGCCAACGCCGCCCTTGGGGTCGGCCCGACCGTCACCGAACAACAGCCTGCGCAGGTATCGCCCCTGAATGTGCTGGTGGTCGACGACGACAGCCTGGTCCTGACCAGCACCTGCCTGTTGCTCGAAGACCTTGGCCATCGGGTCATCGTCGCCGAGTCGGGGGCCCGTGCATTGCAATTGATCGAAAGCGCGCAACACTTCGATCTGGTGATTACCGACATGGCCATGCCGCAAATGAATGGCGCACAACTGGCACAGGCCATCCGAATCCTGCAGCCGACCCTGCCGATCATCCTCGCCACCGGTTATGCCGAGCGCCTGGAAGGATTTGCCGTCGGACTTCCGCGCCTGTCCAAACCCTTTACCCAGTCCGGCCTTCTGGAAATCATCGCCTCGGCAATGAAGTGAGTTGGCGGCGGTACTGTTCATGGCGCGCGAGCATCGGCTGGGTGCTGATGCCGTGCAGCAGAATGCTCAGTGCCACCACCGACAGCGTGAGATCGGTGCATAGGCCGAGCACACCTGAGGGCAGGTTGTGGTTCAAGGCGTAGAAAAGGTAGTAGAAACTCCCGATGCCGCGAATCCCGAACCAGCCGATCAACAAACGTTGCCGGCCATCGAGCAACCGCCCCCATGGCAACAGGCCGACACTCAACGGCCGTATGACGCAGAACAACACCAGGGCCAGGCCCAGCGCACGCCAGTCCCAATGCCCGACCAGAACCACCCCGAGCAGGGTCACCAGGAAGACTTCCATGGCCCGTTCGACCAGGCTGCCGAATGACAGCATGTCGCCAATCATGATCCCGGCGGCAACCTGCGTGTCATCCAGATGCTCCACGTCGCCATGCACGGCCGCATCGGGCTCCAGATTCTGGTGACCCACCACCGGTTGAACCAAATGCTCGGCCGGCGGCTGCCAGTGCCCCGTGGATTTCACTTCGGCATGGCGCAAGCCCAACCCGGCGGCGAATACTGACAGAAAACCGTAGCCATGCACCGACTCGGCCGCGACATAGGCGAGGGCGATCAGGGCAAATGTCAGGTAATCGTTGGGGGAGAAAGTGCTGTCGGCGTTGCGGATACGCATCGACAGCGTCAGGCGGCCGATCCCCCGGCCCATGCAGTAACCGATCGAAAGTCCCGCCGGCACTGCCCAAAACAGGCGCTTGAGCACCCATTCATCCAGCCAGGCGGCGGATGTGTCCGGGACTTGTTGTACAAGCAGCATGCCGAAAATGACAAAGGGAAACGCGATGCCGTCGTTGAGCCCCGCTTCGCCTGAAAGTGCGAAACGCACGGTGTCGTCATCCCTCGCATCATTGACCTGCACCAGTGTGGCCAGTACCGGGTCAGTGGGGGCCAGAATCGCCCCGATCAGCAGGGACGGGCCCCATGCCAGGCCGAACCCGTGGTGCAGCAATACACAGACACCGGCGATGCTCAAGAGCATGACCGGACCGGCGAGGCCGAAGGCCACCCGCCAATTGGGATCCTTGAGCGGCAAGCGCAGTTTGAGGCCACACACGAACAGGGAAAACAGCACCGCGACTTCAGTCAGGTGCTCCATCCAGTTGGCCGCATCCCTGATGTCCAGCCTGAGCCAGCCCAGGCCCGCCGGACCGATGACCAGGCCCAGGACCAGGCACACGGCCGAGGTGGTGACCGGCATCCAGCGCAGGTAGGAAGAGGTCAGCGCCAGCGTCAGCAGCACGGCCCCCAGCACGGCGACCCAGGCGATGAAACTCATGGGCCTGGGTCGTCAGCCAATCAAATGCGCAAGATAGTGCCGTGGATGCGCTTGTTCTTCCTTGCGGATATCCGTCCATGTGAAGAACAGCTTGACGAAAGGTGCGGACATGGCGACCTCCAGATATCGGCAGGCCCACTACCGCAGGGCCTATAAGCTGTTGAGCACAGCTGCCATCCGGGGGTTCCATCTTTCGGCCAAAAGAACAGGCAGCGCACGGAATCGACGGCGATTGCGACCGCCCGGCCAATGCCCGTAGGAGCGAAGCTTGCTCGCGAACAGCGATTGTCAGGCAACCACGGTGAAGGACCGGCATTGCGCTGTTCGCGAGCAAGCTTCGCTCCTACAGGGGGCTGGGGAGCGGAGCCGAGAGAGTCAGGCCTTGAGGCTGCGCTCCATCCGTGCGATGCCTTCTTCGAGCAGCGAGCGCGGGCAGCCGAAGTTCAGGCGCACGAACTGGCGGCAGTCGTCGCCGAAGTCCAGGCCCGGGCTCAAGCCGACTTTAGCCTGCTCAAGGAAGAACTGCTGCGGATTGTCCAGACCCAGCGCCGTGCAGTCGAGCCAGGCCAGGTAGGTGCTTTGCGGCACATTCATGGTGATGCCCGGCAGGCGCGTGCGTACGGCGTCGACCAGGTAATCGCGGTTGGCCTGCAGGTAGGCACTCAGCTCGGCCAGCCAGGGCGCGGCTTCGCTGTAGGCTACGCGGGTCGCTTCAAGACCCAGCGGATTGACGCTGTCGACCATGCCGCAACGGGCGTGGTTGACGCGCTCGCGCACGTGGCGGTCCTGAATGATCATGAACGAGGTTTTCAGCCCCGCAATGTTGTACGCCTTGCTCGCCGACATCAGGGTGATGGTGCGCTGGGCGATTTTCGGGCTCAGGGAGGCCATCGGGATATGCTTGCGGCCATCGAAACAGAGTTCGGCATGGATCTCGTCCGAAATGATCCAGGCGTCCTGTTCCAGGCAGATGTCGGCGATGGCTTGCAGCTCCTCCCGAGGGAAGGCCTTGCCCAGCGGGTTGTGCGGATTGCTCAGCAGCAGGGCACCGCCGCCTTGCAAAGCGCGGCTCAGGGTAGCCAGTGGCGTTGTGTAAGTGCCGTCGGCTTGCGCGTCGAAATTCAGCTCGACCTTGTTCAAGCCCCAATGGCCCGGGGCGTGACGCAGTGGCGGATAATTGGGTACCTGCACCACGACATTCTGTTGCGCCTGCACCAGCGCCTTGAGCGCCATGTTGAACCCGGACTCGACCCCCGGCAGGAAGACCAGCTCCTGGGGTTCGACGCGCCAGGCGTATTTGTTCCACAGGTCGGCGACGATCGCCTCGCGCAGGTTGTCCGGGGCCACGCTGTAGCCGACCATCGGGTGTTCCAGGCGTTTTTGCAGTGCCTGGATGATCATCGGCGGTGCGGCAAAATCCATGTCGGCGACCCACATCGGCAATACATCGGCCGGGTAACGGCTCCATTTGGTACTGCCGGTATTGTGGCGGTCGAACACCTGATCAAAATCGAAAGTCATGCGCGGTCTCGTGAAGGCGGGGGCGGTTAATGGCGGCCATGATAAGCCCCAATCCCTGTAGGAGCGAGCATGCTCGCGATGGTCGCCAACGATAACGCTGATTGCCTGACACGCCGCGGTGCCTGGTTGTCCATCGCGAGCATGCTCGCTCCTACAGGGGAAGGGCGTTGCCCGACGGTCGGCTCTCATGGTGATTTCGACAGCCTTGTCTAGAATTCAACTGTCGGCAGCCAGACTGCCGCAACCGTGTTTGCCCGCAAATCCGGCAACGTACCGGATCTTCACCTGATCAGGAGTGCACGATGGACCTCAGCCGTCGTCAGTTCTTCAAGGTCGCCGGTATCGGCCTTGCAGGCTCTAGCCTGGGCGCGTTGGGCATGGCCCCGACGCCTGCCTTTGCCGAACAGGTGCGTCACTTCAAGCTCGCCCATACCCATGAGACCCGCAACACCTGCCCGTACTGCTCGGTCGGCTGCGGCTTGATCATGTACAGCCAGGGCGATACCGCGAAGAATGTCGCGCAAAACATCATTCATATCGAAGGCGATGCCGACCACCCGGTCAATCGCGGCACGCTGTGCCCGAAAGGGGCCGGCCTGCTCGACTTCATTCACAGTCCGGGGCGCCTGCAATATCCGCAGGTGCGCAAGCCCGGCAGCAGCGAGTGGACGCGTATCACCTGGGATGAAGCGCTCGATCGTGTGGCCGATTTGATGAAAGCCGACCGCGACGCCAACTTCATCGAGAAGAACGCTCAGGGCCAGACAGTGAACCGCTGGTTGACCACCGGGTTCCTGGCGGCATCGGCGGCGTCCAACGAAGCGGGCTACATCACCCATAAGGTCATTCGCAGTCTCGGCATGCTGGGGTTCGATAACCAGGCGCGTGTCTGACACGGTCCGACGGTGGCAAGTCTTGCCCCGACGTATGGCCGTGGAGCCATGACCAACCACTGGAGCGATATCGCCAACGCGAATCTGGTTCTGGTGATGGGCGGCAACGCAGCGGAGGCGCATCCGTGCGGCTTCAAATGGGTGACCGAAGCCAAGGCGCACAACAAGGCGCGGCTGATCGTGGTCGACCCGCGATTCACCCGGACCGCCTCGGTGGCCGACTTTTACGCGCCGATTCGTACCGGCACCGACATCGCCTTCATGGGCGGGTTGATCAATTACCTGCTGACCGAGGACAAGATCCAGCACGAGTACGTGCGCAACTACACCGACGTGTCGTTCATCGTCAAAGCCGGCTATGGCTTCGAAGATGGCATTTTCAGCGGCTACGACGCGGCCAAGCGGCTCTATACCGACAAATCCGGCTGGAGTTATGAGCTGGGCGAGGATGGCTTCGCCAAAGTCGATCCGACCCTGCAGGACCCGCGTTGCGTCTATCAGTTGATGAAGCAGCATTACAGCCGCTACACCATGGAACTGGCGAGCCAGATTTGCGGCATGCCGGTCGATGCCATGAAGAAAATCTGGGAGGAAATCGCCACCTGCTCGCAACCGGGCAAGACCATGACGATTCTCTACGCCCTGGGCTGGACCCAGCATTCGATCGGCGCGCAAATCATTCGCAGCGCCGCGATGGTGCAACTGCTGCTGGGCAATGTCGGCATGCCGGGCGGAGGCGTCAATGCGTTGCGCGGGCACTCCAACATTCAGGGGCTGACCGATCTTGGGCTGTTGTCCAACTCCTTGCCCGGCTACCTCACGCTGCCGCTCGATGCCGAGCAGGACTACAACGCCTATATCGTCAAGCGCACGCAAAAGCCTTTGCGTCCCGGCCAGCTGTCCTACTGGCAGAACTACGGCAAATTCCATGTCAGCCTGATGAAGGCCTGGTACGGCGCCAATGCCACCGTCGACAACAACTGGGCCTACGATTACCTGCCGAAACTGGACATTCCCAACTACGACGTCCTCAAGGTCTTCGACCTGATGAGCCAGGGCAAGGTCAACGGCTATATGTGCCAGGGCTTCAACCCCATCGCCGCCTTGCCGGACAAGAACCGCGTGACGGCGGCGCTGGCCAGGCTCAAATGGCTGGTGGTGATGGACCCGCTGTCCACCGAAACCTCGGAGTTCTGGCGCAATGTCGGCCCCTACAACGACGTCAAGAGCGCCGACATCCACACCGAAGTGATTCGCCTGCCCACCACCTGTTTTGCCGAAGAGGACGGCTCGCTGGTCAATAGCAGCCGCTGGCTGCAATGGCACTGGAAAGGCGCCGACGGCCCAGGCCAGGCGCGCACTGACGTGCGGATCATGAGCGAATTGTTCCTGCGCCTGCGTCAACGCTATCAGGCCAATGGCGGCGCTTATCCCGACCCGCTGCTCAAGCTGTCGTGGCCTTACAAGATCCCCGACGAGCCTTCGCCCGAGGAGCTGGCCAAGGAGATCAACGGCAGTGCCACTGTCGACTTCACCGATGCCACCGGCGCCGCGATCAAGGCCAATTCGCAACTGGCCGGGTTCGCCCAACTCAAGGATGACGGCAGCACCGCGTCCGGATGCTGGATTTTCTGCGGCAGCTGGACCGAGGCCGGCAACCAGATGGCCCGGCGTGACAACAGTGACCCGTTCGGCATGCACCAGCACCAGGGCTGGGCCTGGGCATGGCCGGCCAATCGGCGAATTCTGTACAACCGCGCCTCGGCTGACGTGCAAGGCAAGCCGTGGGACGAGAAAAAACGCCTGGTGTGGTGGAACGGCAAGGCCTGGGGCGGCACCGATGTGCCGGACTACAAGGCTGATGTGGCGCCGGAGGCGGGGATGAATCCGTTCATCATGAACCCCGAGGGCGTGGCGCGATTCTTCGCCGTCGACAAGTTGAACGAAGGCCCGTTTCCCGAGCACTACGAGCCGTTCGAAACGCCGATCGGCATCAACCCGCTGCACCCGCAAAACAAGAAAGCGACCAGCAACCCGGCGGCACGGATCTTCGATTCGGTGTGGGACAGCCTCGGCGTGGCCAAGGACTTCCCTTACGCCGCCACCAGCTATCGCCTGACCGAGCATTTCCACTTCTGGAGCAAGCACTGCCGGCTCAATGCGATCGCGCAACCGGAACAATTCGTCGAGATTGGCGAGGTGCTGGCCAAGGAGAAAGGCATCGTCGCCGGCGACCGCGTACGGGTCAGCAGCAAGCGCGGTTTCATTGAAGCCGTGGCGGTGGTGACCAAGCGAATCCGGCCGTTGCAGGTCAACAATCAGGTGGTGCACCAGATCGGTATTCCGTTGCACTGGGGCTTTACCGGCCTGACGCGCCACGGTTACCTGACCAACACCCTGGTGCCGTTCCTGGGCGATGGCAACACCCAGACCCCGGAATCCAAGTCATTCCTGGTCAACGTGGAGAAAATCTGAATGGCCAGCCAAGACATCATTGCCCGCTCGGCCACCACCACCGTGCCGTCCTCGGTGCGCAATCTGGAAGAAGTGGCCAAGCTGATCGACACCACCAAATGCATCGGCTGCAAGGCCTGCCAGGTGGCGTGCTCGGAATGGAACGAATTGCGCGACGAGGTGGGCCACAACCACGGTACCTACGACAACCCGCAGGATCTGACGGCCGATACCTGGACCCTGATGCGTTTTACCGAGCACGAAACCGACGCGGGCAATCTGGAATGGCTGATCCGCAAGGACGGCTGCATGCACTGCGCCGAACCCGGTTGCCTGGCGGCATGCCCCAGCCCCGGAGCGATCATCAAGCACGCCAACGGCATCGTCGATTTCAACCAGGACCATTGCATCGGCTGCGGTTACTGCATCACCGGTTGCCCGTTCAACATCCCGCGCATTTCGCAAAAGGACCACAAGGCCTACAAATGCACGCTGTGTTCGGACCGGGTGGCGGTGGGGCTGGAGCCGGCGTGCGTGAAAACCTGCCCGACCGGCGCCATCGTCTTCGGCTCCAAGGAGGACATGAAGGAGCATGCCGCCGAACGCATCGTCGACCTCAAGAGCCGCGGCTTCGACCACGCTGGTCTGTATGACCCGGCAGGTGTCGGTGGCACCCATGTGATGTACGTGTTGCATCATGCCGATACGCCCAGGTTGTACGCCGGACTGCCGGCCGATCCGGCCATCAGCCCGCTGGTGGGCCTGTGGAAAGGCGTGAGCAAGCCCCTGGCGCTGCTGGCCATGGGCGCTGCGGTGCTGGCCGGGTTCTTCCACTATGTGCGCGTCGGGCCGCAAATCGTCGAAGAGGATGAACTGCCACCGCCGAACGATTCAGCGGTACATGAAGTCGATCCCTCCGTGCACACCTATGATCCGAAACGGGAGAACAGGCCATGATGCGCAAACAGATCCTGCGCTACACCGCCAACCAGCGCACCAATCACTGGCTGGTGGCGATCCTGTTTTTCATGGCGGGGTTGTCCGGGCTGGCGCTGTTCCATCCCGCCATGTTTTGGCTGAGCAACCTGTTCGGCGGCGGGCCGTGGACGCGCATCCTGCACCCTTACATGGGCGTGCTGATGTTTGTGTTGTTCCTGGGACTGGTCTTGCGTTTCTGGCGTGCCAACTACTTCATCGCCAACGACCGCCTGTGGCTCAAACGCATCGACCGGGTGATGAAAAACGAGGAGGAGGGCGTGCCGCCCATTGGCAAGTACAACCCCGGGCAGAAACTGCTGTTCTGGACTTTACTGCTGTGCATGCTGGTGTTGCTGTTCAGCGGCCTGGTGATCTGGCGAGCCTGGTTCAGCGCCTGGTTCGGTATCACCATCATCCGTTGGGCGATGCTGTTGCATGCGTTGGCAGGCTTCGTGCTGATCCTGAGCATCATCGTGCACATCTATGCCGGGATCTGGATCAAGGGCTCGGTCGCCGCCATGCTGCACGGTTGGGTCAGCCGCGCCTGGGCCAGGAAACACCATGAACTCTGGTATCGCGAAGTAACGCGTGAGCAAACGCGCGACGGGACTGCGCCACCACCGATCACGAAAAAGGGCTGACCGTTGCCAACCATCCTCGAACCCGGGCAAATCGAAGCGGCGGCCAGTTCGCCGCCGTTTCTGCACCTGCCACCTGCCAATCTGTTCACGCTTCGCGCCGAGCGTCTCGAACTGCTGGCCCAGGGGCATCCGCTGGCCGACTACCTGCGCCTGCTTGCCGGGCTATGCCGGGCGCAGCAACAGGTACTGGACGATCCGCCTGCGAGCGAACCGCTGGACCGACAACGCATCGAGCTGTGCCAGCAGCACGGACTGCCACCCTTTGCTGCCGACAGCCTGAGTCGCGAGGACGACTGGCAGGCCTGTCTTGATACCTTGTTGCAGCGCTATGTCGCCCCCGATCAACCCGCCGTGCTCGATGCCCTGCAAACGCTGCGCGAAGCGGGCCAGGGACAACGCCGCGCCTGGGCGGTGGCGCTGGTCAGCGGCCAGTATTCGCTGGTGCCCGCGGCACTGGTGCCGTTTCTCGGTGCGGCGCTGCAAGTGGCCTGGAGCCATTGGCTTTTGTGTACGCCGAACCTGCAACTCTCGCCCGGCGCCAGCCTCAGTCAATGCCCGGCCTGCGGCTCGCCCGCCATGGCCGGGGTGATTCGCCATCGCGGCAAACACAATGGCTTGCGTTATCTGGTCTGCTCCCTGTGTGCCTGCGAATGGCACGTGGTGCGGGTCAAGTGTGTGTACTGCGAGCAGAGCAAGGGCCTTGAATACCTCAGCCTCGAAGATGATCGCCACGCCGCCAACCAGGCGCCGCTGCGGGCCGAGGTCTGTCCGGGGTGCAACAGTTACCTCAAATTGCTCTATCTGGAAAACGATGCGCTCGCCGAAGCCCTCTCGGCGGACCTGGGCAGCCTGATGCTGGACATGCGCCTGGCCCAGGACGGTTACCAGCGGCTTGCGCCGAATCTGTTGCTGGCACCGGGAGACGAGTGAGCACAGGGTCTACACTCTGGCACGTAGGCCACTGTGGGAGCGAGCCTGCTCGCGATGGGGCCGGGTCAGGCGCCGTCAATCGCCAAATTGACCGGAGCCGGCCAATCCCTTCGAATTCCGGAGCGCCCGATGCCTGCAAACCCTGCCAGCCAATCACCACGATTACCTTCCATCGACAGCCTGCTGAGACACCCCGTATGCCGGCCACTGGCTGAACGCTACGGGCGCGATTCACTGTTGGCCGCGTTGCGCCAGCTGCTCGATGAGTTGCGTGCAGGCGTACTGAAGGGTCAGGTCGCCGCTGTTGAAACCAGCCCCGAAGTGCTGGCCGGCCGGGTCAGCGAACGCCTCGCCACTCAGCATCGAAGTCGCGTACGCCGGGTGTTCAACCTCACCGGCACCGTTCTGCACACCAATCTGGGGCGGGCCTTGTTGCCCGATGAAGCCATCGATGCCGTGCAAATGGCGGCGCGTTATCCGTTGAACCTGGAGTTCGACCTGCATAGCGGCAAGCGCGGCGACCGTGACGATCTGATCGAAGGGCTGATTCGCGAACTGACCGGCGCCGAGGCGGTGACGGTGGTCAACAACAATGCCGCGGCGGTGCTGCTGAGCCTCAATAGTCTGGGCGTACGCAAGGAAGGCATTATTTCCCGGGGCGAACTGATTGAGATCGGCGGCGCCTTTCGCATTCCCGACATCATGGCCCGGGCCGGGGTCAAACTGCACGAAGTCGGCACCACCAACCGCACCCATGCCAAGGATTACGAGGCGGCCATCGGCCCGCGCAGCGGGCTGGTGATGCGCGTGCATGCGAGCAATTACAAGATTCAGGGGTTCACCACCAGCGTACCGACCGCGGAACTGGCGCAGCTCGCTCATCGGCATGGTTTGCCATTGCTCGAAGACCTCGGCAGCGGCAGCTTGCTGGACCTGACCCGCTGGGGACTGCCCGCCGAACCCACGGTGCGCCAGGCCTTGCTCGATGGCGCCGATATCGTCACCTTCAGTGGCGATAAGTTGCTCGGCGGACCGCAGGCCGGGTTGATTGTCGGGCACAAGGAGCTGATTGCGCGCATCAAGAAAAATCCGCTCAAGCGCGCACTGCGGGTCGACAAACTGACCCTGGTGGCCCTCGAAGCGGTGCTGGGTCTTTACCGAAATCCGGATTGCCTGGCCGAACGCCTGCCCAGCCTGCGCCTGCTGACCCGTCCACAGGCCGCTATCCTCACCCAGGCGGAACGCCTGCAACCCTCGTTGGCAGCGGCATTGGGCGATGCCTGGAACGTCAGCGCGGTAACGGCGCTGGGCATGATCGGCAGCGGCAGCCAACCGGTGGCGAGATTGCCCGGCGCGGCGTTATGCCTGCGTCCGCTGTGTTCCAAACGCCTGCGCGGGCGATACCTGCTCGCGCTGGAAGCGGCATTGCGCGACTTGCCGATACCGGTGCTCGGTCGTATCGATGACGACGCGTTATGGCTCGATCTTCGGCAACTGGACGATGAACCGGCCTGGCTGGCGCAACTCGATCAATTGCAGGTGGAGGGCCGGGCAGGGTGATCGTCGGCACGGCGGGGCACATCGATCATGGCAAGACGGCGTTGCTTGAGGCGTTGACCGGGCAGGCCGGTGACCGGCGCCGGGAGGAACGCGAGCGGGGCATGACCATCGATCTGGGCTACCTCTACGCAGCGCTGGCGCCGGGCGCCCCCCTGACCGGTTTCATCGATGTGCCCGGCCATGAGCGGTTCACCCATAACATGCTGGCCGGCGCGCAGGGCATCGATCTGGTGTTGCTGGTGATCGCTGCCGATGACGGTGTGATGCCACAGACCCGGGAACACCTGGCCATCGTCGAGCTGCTGGGCATTCCAGGGGCATTGGTGGCGATCAGTAAATGTGACCGGGTCGAGCCCTTGCGAGTGCAAGCGGTGCGTGAACAAATCACCCGTCTGTTGGCACCCGGCCCCTACGCCGGAGCGCCGGTGATCGCATTGTCGAGCAGGACCGGAGAGGGCATCGAAACCTTGCGTCTGGCCCTGTTGCAGGCGCAGCAAGAGGTGGCGCAACGCAGCCTCGACGGCGGCTTTCGCCTGTCGATCGATCGGGCGTTCAGTGTGGCCGGCGCGGGTCTCGTGGTGACCGGTACGGCAGTGTCGGGGCAGGTTGCCGTAGGTGACACACTGATGCTGGGCCCCCTCGATAAACCGGTTCGGGTCCGTGGCCTGCACGCTCAGAACCAGGCCGCCAGCACCGCCATGGCCGGTCAGCGTGTGGCATTGAACCTCAGTGCCGAACGCCTGGCACTGGAGCAGGTTCATCGCGGCCAGTGGCTGGCCAGCGAGTGGCTGTACGCGCCGACAAGACGCCTGGACATCGATTTGCGCCTGCTGCCCGACGAAACCCGTGCCCTCGAACATTTCCAGCCGGTGCATGTACATATCGGCACCCAGGACCTGACGGGCCGGGTGGCGTTGCTTGAAGGTGCCAGCCTGGCGCCGGGCGAACGCATGTTCGCGCAAATCCTGCTCAATGCGCCGGTTCAGGCGGTCAAAGGCGACCCTCTGATCCTGCGTGACCAGAGCGCACAACGCACCCTTGGCGGCGCACGGGTACTCGACCCGTTCGCACCGACCCGACAACGTCGCAGCCCGCAACGGCTGGCGCAGCTGCAGGCCCTGGCCGCCAGCAGGCACCTGGAAGCGATACTGCCGGTGTTGCTGGGCAACAGTGATACCGGGCTCGATCCCCAACGCCTGGAGCGCCAGTTCAACTGCCTGCGCGCCAACTGGGTATTGCCACAAGACGTGCGCCTGATCCAGACGCGGCTTTGCCCGGTGCTGTTTGGCGCGGCACGCTGGCAGACATTAAAGGAGCGGGTGGTACAACACCTTGCGCGTTTCCATGAACTGGAGCCGGATCAAATGGGGCCGGACCGCGACCGTTTGCGGCGCTTCGCCGGGACGCCGCTGGAACGCCCGGCGTTTCTCGCGCTGCTGGATGAACTGCTGGCCGACGGCCGTATCACGGCCAGCGGGCCCTGGTTGCATCTGCCTGACCATCAGCTACGCCTGAGCGAGGAGGACGAGAAGCTGTGGCAAAAACTGCAACCGCAGTTCGACGCCGCCGGGTTCGATCCACCGTGGGTACGCGATCTGGGGCAGGACGAGGCGGCCGTGCGTTCGCTGCTGCGCAAGATGGCCAGGTTGGGACTTGTCCATCAGGTGGTACGTGACCTGTTCTACACCGACGCATTGATCCGTAGTCTGGCGGCTATGCTGTTGCAATTGGCTGACAACGACCCGGTGATCCAGGTGGCGGCGTTTCGCGATGCGGTGGGGCTGGGACGCAAGCGCAGCATACAGATCCTGGAATACTTCGACCGGCTCGGCCTGACCCGGCGCCTTGGCGACCGGCGCCAGATCCGCACGGACAACGCGCTGGCCCGCCAAGAGCACTGATTCGCAGGTTGATTTCAAGGAAGGTAATCGCGCCCGGTGGCGCGGCCGGGCTTCAAACCCGGTTGGGGACGGCATCCGTTCCCGGGCAGGTTCGACTCCGGCTACCTTCCGCCATTTCTCAGGCAAACGCGGCGGACAATCGCGAATCCGCCTGAGCGTCTATGCTGGGCTTACTGACGTCAAACCTACTCGTCGAACTGCCAGGAGACCCCCATGGAGCCCACCCCGCTATTAGAGAGGACCTGGACCCGCGGACTGCTCGATGTGTTGATCCGCGCCGGCCTGATTCTGGTGTTGGTGCTGTTCTGCTTTCAGATTTTCAGCCCGTTCCGGGACTTGATGCTGTGGTCGCTGATCCTGGCCATTACCCTCTATCCGTTGCAGCAGAGACTCATGGGCCCGCTGGGGGAAAAGGAAGGACGCATCGCCACGCTGATCGTGTTGATTTCGGTGGTGATACTCCTGGTGCCGATTTACTTGCTGGGCACTTCGATTGCCGACTCGGTGGATAACGCCATGACCATCGTCAAGGACCAGGGTCTGCAGATTCCCCCACCGAACGAGGCGGTCGCCGGATGGCCGGTCATCGGCAAGCCGCTGTCGGCGATCTGGCTTCAGGCCGCCACTGATCTTCCCGGCCTGACCGCCAAATACATCCCGCAAATCAAGGACATCAGCCTGGCATTGCTTGGCAGGGTGGCGGGTGTCGGCATGGGGTTCCTGACCTTTATATTCGCGTTGATCATCGCCGGGATTTTCATGGCCTACGGCAAGGCCGGAAGCCATGCCGCGTCGCAGATCGCCTCGCGGCTCAACGGCCCGGTGAAAGGGCCGAAAATCGCCGCATTGTGCACCGCAACAATCCGCGCGGTTGCGTTGGGCGTGGTCGGCATCGCCTTCATTCAGATGATGCTGGTGGGCCTGGGCCTGGTGTTCAAGGGCGTGCCTGGCGCCGGCCTGATGGCGTTGGGGGTGCTGTTGCTGGGCATCATGCAGCTGCCGGTGACCATCATCACGATACCGGTGATCATCTGGGTGTTCGCCACGGAGGGACCGAGCACCGCCACCATCGTCTTCGCCATTTACATCTTTGTGGCGGGCCTGGTGGACAACGTTCTGAAACCCTTGCTGCTGGGCCGCGGGGTCGATGTGCCGATGCCGGTGGTGCTGATCGGCGCATTGGGTGGCATGGTCACCAGCGGCATCATCGGCCTGTTCATCGGCCCGGTGGTGCTTGCGGTCGGCTATCAACTGTTCTGGGAGTGGGTGGAGGATCGGTCTCAGGAAGAGGGTGGGGTTTAGCCGGGTTTGCGGGCGTCGTGGCTTTTAAGGATTGGCTGATGGAAAGCTTTGTCGGTCATCAAGACAATTGATCAGGCCTGAACGGACATTGTCATCAGGATCTGAATCCGGTTTCACATGACATTCAAAACGGCAGGGTGCGGGATGACACGCAGGCTCAATTCAACCTGAGAATGCTCCTCCCGATCTAAATGGAGAAATGGCATCGATCCGGGTATGGATTGCCAAGGGACGTATCGATGTCGTACAGCTTGTTGATTGTCGAGGGAGAGCGGCTACCGCACAGCTTTTTTCGTGTCATTGAAGAGGGCATGGGGGATGTGACCCTCAGGGTCGTTGACACCTGCGACGATGCCATCGAGCTGTTGAAGCGGCAGACCTTCAACATGGTATTGAGCAGCTTGTCCATGCCAGAGGTGCAAACCGCACAACTGATCCGCAGGTTGGCCATTGCTGGGCATAAACCGGCACTCGCCATTCTGCATACCGCAAGCCGTCGGGCCATCCTGAATGTCAACCTGGCTGCCAGGCATTCGGGTGTCATCATGGTCGGGGTTGTAACAAATCCCATGGATCTGATTTCCCTGCGGGCTGTGCATCTCAGATCGCTGGCTCTGCGCGAGGTTGCAGAGAAAGGGCGCATCGGTACACACCAGTACGATCCTGCATTGCTCAGCAGCGCATTGCACCAGAATCAGATCCGTCCATGGTTCACGCCACGCAGAAATCTGCGCACTGGATGTATCAGCGGTGCCGACGCAGTCGCCTGCTGGAGTCATCCACAAACCGGAAGGCTGCTGGCGAAGGATTTTTTGCCCTCTGACACGGATGCCGATTTCGACGAAGCACTCCTGACGCAAATGCTTGAGGGCGTGATTGCGGCACAGACCACCTGGCTGCATCTGGGCTACACAATTCCCGTCTGGATCGAATTGCCTGGACACTTGTTGTGCCGTGCAGGCATGTCCGATCGACTCTATCAGCAGGTAGTCAGTCTCTATGGGCAACCCCGGCTGATCGGATTTCAGTTGACCAGGGGTTCGACCGTCGAGGGCTGGAACCATTTGGCCGGCGCTATGGAACAGCTGCGCAGCACCGGCTTTGGCGTTGTTCATGATGATCGCGGTCAGGGTTACAGTCGCTATTTGAATCCCGATCCACCGCCGTTCAGTGAAATCAGGATATTCCCGCCTCTTGTGCGTAGCGCTGTGGCCAATGAAAAAGTAGCCGCTTCATTGGCGAGCATTGTTGCGCAAAGTCATCAGTCAGGGCTGCCGGTTATAGCGGGCGGAATAACCACTGCAGAAGAAATTGCGCTGTTGCAGCGTATTGATTGTGATGAGGTGCAGGAACCTTTCAATGCCCCTCCGATGCCGCTGCAAAAATTCACCGGAATGTTGAGTGCCTGTTGGGATTTGCAGGGCTCAATACATGACTTTAAGGATTGCCTGATAGCTCGCTGAGTCATGCCTGTTTAAGCTGAATCTAAACTGTTTTTCAATGTTCGTTACGATCTCGCGCGGCTCCATGTTTCGGGAAAATTGCCTAAAACAATGATGTCGCCGGTTTTGTAAGACACTGCCGTAAAGGTTGAAAATATGCTGCTTAGAAGGTTCAGGCTGACCCACCGCGCTTTGTTGGTGTTTTTGATAATAAATATACTGGTCATCATGCTCGGTAGTATTTCGCTGTGGCAAACGGGCAGGGTGCGAGCGGCGGCGGTTGAAATTGAAAAGAACTGGATGGAGAGTGTGCGTCAGGCCAGCCAGATTGAATCCATGGTACTGAGATTACGACTTGAGTCATTCCGCGCCATTAGTGCCAATAACGAAGAGGTGCGAAAGTCGTCGCTCGACACCATAACCAATACAAGAGCGAAACTTGAACAGCTGTTGGGCGGTTATCAGCAACAAGTCAGTAGCAGCGAAGAGCAACAGATCTATGAAACGACCAAGGCTGGTATGGCGAATTACTCCAGCAAGTTGGACACGCTCTTGACGCTCATAGAAGCCGGAAAGCAGGATGAAGCAATAGCCTTTATTAATACTGCCATTCGCCAGCCCACCAACGAGCTGCAATTGACCATTGGCAAACTGGTAGAGCTGAACCGTTTGGGCGGTCAACAATCAGGCATCGATTCAGAAGAAACTTATCAAAGTTCCATAAAAACCATCATTGGACTGAGTGGGGCCATCCTGGTGATGAGCGTACTGCTCGGTATTGCATTTGCAAGAAGTATCAGTGTGCCGTTGCTCACCGTTCTGGCAATCAACCAGAAAATTTCCGAAGGTGACCTCAGGAACGATGTCCAGTTAAGCGGAAATGATGAACTGACCGATCTGATGGTTTCTACGGCTGCCATGCAAGCCAGCCTGCGTGAAACGATCCGACACATCGGCGATTCATCCACCCAGCTGGCGTCGGCCGCAGAAGAGATGCACAGCGTGACTGAAGAGTCGAATCACGGCATGCAGCGACAAAACAATGAGATCGAACAAGCGGCGACGGCGGTCAACGAAATGACCGTGGCCGTTGAAGAAGTTGCGCGAAATGCGGTGTCTGCGTCGGAATCCGCGCAAGTCTCCGAGCAATCGACTCGCACCGGTTCCGAGCGGGTCACAGAGACCGTTGCAGCCATTCGCAAACTGACGTCGATCGTCGAGAACACCAGTGCGCAAGTGGAAGGGCTGGCAGGCAAGGCGCAGAACATCACCAAGGTGCTGGATGTGATCCGCGCCATTGCCGAACAGACCAATCTCCTGGCCTTGAATGCCGCGATTGAAGCGGCCCGGGCCGGTGATCAGGGCCGTGGCTTCGCGGTGGTGGCGGACGAAGTGAGAGCCTTGGCGCATCGCACCCAGGAGTCCACCAAGGAAATCGAAAGCATGATCGGCGACATTCAGGTCGGTGCCGAACAGGCCGTGCTGGCCATGTCGCAGAGCTGTATCAACGCCCAGGACACCCTCGGCGTTGCTCAGGAAGCCGGCGCGGCGTTGGCCGTCATCGCAAAATCAATTACCGATATCAACGAGAGAAACTTTCTGATTGCCACTGCCTCCGAAGAGCAGGCCCAAGTGGCTCGTTCAGTCGATTCCAACTTGATCAGCATCCGCGATCTTTCGATGCAAACGTCTGCAGGCGCCCATCAAACGGCGGCGGCCAGTAATGAGCTTTCCAGGCTGGCTATAGCAATGGCGGAATTGACCAGGAAATTCCTGACTTGAGTTGACCGGGCCTTGAAAGCGACAGAGCGACAGGCTTGCCGCTTTGTTGCTTTCGTAAACACTTTCCGGAAAAAACGGCGCCACGTTGAACAATAACGTCGATGATTTATGAGCGGCACTGTTGAGGTAGTAAATGGACACCGCGATCAAAAACATTCCACTTTCAGAAGTACACTCGTTGGCTGAACCTGTACCAAGCGAATACCACGCATTCATTGACGAAATTCGTGAAGCGACGACTCATGCCGCCGCCATTCGAGAGTCAGTCGCCAGCGCAGCCTCCAATCTGGGGTTGAACATGTTGTCGGCAAACCAGGAGTTGGTGCAGGCACACCGCCAGTTGTGCAATGTATTGAACCTTGCCGAAGTCAAACAACGTTCGGCCATCGACCGTCTGGAGAAACAGTCACGCAAGACACTTCATGAAGTCATGTTTCGGGCCATTATGGTCCTGGGCATTTCCGCCGGTATTGGTGGAGTCGTTGGTGGAGCGATCACCCAGTTGGCCTTTCGTTGAGCCGTACTCAACCGCCGGAACTTGAACACCTTGACCCCCATTTGCAGTTTGAGTTGGAGGCAGTAATGAAAATAGCCGATCTTGATATGGCTGAATTGATTGACGCCGTCGGCGTTGCACTTGTGCCTGTAATCTTCAAGGGCGTGGAAAAAGAAACACCTGCCTATGCCCTGCGTGAGCGCGCCCGTCTCAATGGCGAAATAATGGGGCGCTTCGCGGCGGTACTTTATTGTGGCGATGAAGTCGGTACCGACATTCTTGAATTGATCGATCTGTTTACTGCGCATATGCGTGGTAAGCATCTGCAATCCATGGATCGATTCCTGGGGCCGGGCGGGGCGTTGAGTGTATTGCGCCATTCGCCGGATCAAGCACTTCGAACACCCAAATAATCAGCTTCGGACCGCGTATCGAATAGCCTGTCGGTTGAGCACCCATCAACCGCATTTTAAGGTTTGCCTGATGGTGGACAGCTGGACGGGGCGCTTAACCTTGCGCCATGAAACTCAAGCAATTCCTGCAACCCGCCGATTCCTATTTCTCCACGCCAAAAGCTGCGCGCAGACTTCTGCGGTTGTTCGCACAGTTTTTAGTCCTGGGGACGATTGCCGGTGCACTGGTTTCGATCCTTTCAATTTTCAGTAGCGAGATATCGCGTCGCCAAGGCTATTTGAATGACGCGATTGTCAACGCGCGGGTGTTTTTCACTCAGCGCGAAGCATTGCTCAAATTGCTTGTGCTCTCATCGGTCAATGACCTGGATGAGGGCAGGGCGAATGCCGGTGCGCAAAAAGACTGGTATGTGGATATCGGTCATCCTGGTAAAGGGTGGAGCTTGCACCTGACCGATGCCATGACGGAGTTCATGAAAGACAAGCGACTCAACCTCGTTTATGTCCCTGAAGAACCCAACACCCCAGGTATTTACCTCAGCAAAGCGGTCACTTTTTTAACATCGATATCACAAGATACGCTGCGAAGGTTGCGTACCCTCGATGCCCCGTCAGCCGGCGCGGCCCACTGCATCTGGCTCAGTGATCAAGGTTCATCTTCACCACGGCTCTATCTGTTCACGCGGGCGGCGCCTGATCGCCCGAACGCTGGCTGGATTGGCATGGAGATGGATGCTTCGGACGTTTCCAGTTCCCTGCATGACGACAGTGCGGGGCAATTTCTGATGCTCAATCCTCATGGTGACGTGATGATGAGCAGTACGGGCTATGGGCGCAACGCGCCACCGGTGCTGAAAGTGGAAATGGGCCACGTTTTCGGTCTGTCCGGTGAAGGCGTTGTACCGAACCAATTGGTGATGCAAAGGCAGCTGGGTTACTCGGACTGGAAGATCTTCTACACGATTGATCTTCTGTCCTTGTTGAGTGTGTTTTGCTGGCCGTTGACGATTTCGTTTTTCCTGATATCGATTACCGCCTTTCTGGTGTATCGACTGGTATCGCGGATTGAACGGCGTTTGATCACGCCTGCCACGCAACGCATCGATGCACTGATAGAAAGTGAAGCGTTCAGTCGGGCCGTCATTCAGACGGCCCCGGTCGCACTGTGCGTATTGCGTCGGGCGGATGGCCAGGTGGTACTTGAAAACCGTCTGTCGGAGCAGTGGCTGGGCGAGTGCAATGAGCGCGAAAGGCTGTGTCATCGCTGGATAGAACAGGCTTTCGATAACAACGAAACGAATCAGTCGGACGAGTTCCAGGCGGGCAATGGTCGCCATCTGTATCTGAGTTTCGTCAGAACCCGTTACAACGCGGAGGATGTTCTTTTTTGTGCATTCAGCGATATCAGTTCACGAAAACAGGTAGAAGCGGCCCTGGCCATGGCCAAGCAGATGGCCGATGCCGCCAATGAGGCTAAAACGCTGTTTCTTGCGACCATGAGCCATGAAATTCGCACCCCCTTGTACGGCGTGCTGGGTACGCTGGAACTGCTTGCAAAAACTGAACTGCGGCCTCAGCAAAAAGCCTATTTGCACGCCATTGAAAACTCTTCTTCTACCTTGTTGAACCTGGTTTGCGATGTCCTGGATGTTTCAAAAATAGAAGCAGGGCAGTTGGCGCTCAATATTCAGGATTTTTCACCACTGGAGCTGGTTCATAACGTCATTCAGAGTTATGTCGCGGCGGCTCGCAGCAAGGGGCTTTCAATCTATTCGTTCATCGATCCGGTTATTCCGGGGATGTTACGCGGAGACCTTACAAGGATCCGGCAAATATTGAACAACCTGCTCAATAACGCCGTGAAATTCACTGAGAGCGGGCAGATTGTATTACGCGTGAAAGTGGGCGCTTTGGAAGGGGGGCGGATCAAGACATTGTGGCAAGTGTCGGACAGTGGCCCAGGTATTGCCCTGGAAGATCAGGCCTATCTGTTCGACCCGTTTTACCAGACTGGCAACAGTACGAATGTGATTGCAGGCACCGGCTTGGGGCTGTCGATATGCCAGCGTCTTGCGGAGCTGATGAATGGCAATATTCGAGTAGTCAGTGCACCCGGCCTCGGCAGCAGCTTCACACTGGAGGCAGCGCTGGAGGCGTTGGCTCCAGCGGCGGAAATGCCGGCCAGGTCAAAATTGTCCCCCGAGGTGGTGTATGTCTACTCCCCGGCGTTGGAAATGTCGGAGTACATAGCGAGCTGGCTGCGTCATTGGGGAGCCAGGACCCAGATCGGATATCCGCCCGGTAATCATTGCGGGGAAAAGGGCGTGTTGATTGAAATTTATCCATATGAAACATCTCACGTATGCCCTGAATGGGACGGACCAAGGATTGTCATCACTTCGCAGGAGTTAGCAGAAGAACGACAGTCGCCTCGACTCCGAAACATTCAGCCCAATGATCTGAATGCACTGTTCGACGCGGTTCTTCAGTTCCAGGGGGACTTGAATGCGTCACAAACACTTATTGAAAGTGAACCGAGCAGGAAACTGGATTTGAACATCCTGGTTGCCGAGGACAACGTTATCAACCAGTTGATTTTGAAGGATCAACTCGAAGCGCTGGGCTGTCGTGTGATCGTTGCGCAAAACGGCTCCGAAGCATTGATGCTCTGGAACGGAGATGACTTTGACGTGGTGCTGACCGACATCAACATGCCGGGGATGAATGGCTACGATTTGGCCAGGGAATTACGCCGCATCGGATGCAGGGCCCCCATTGTTGGCGCCACGGCCAACGCCATGCGTGATGAGACTGATCGTTGCCTGAGCGCAGGTATGCAGCAATTGTTGGTAAAGCCATTTGGTTTGGGGGCGCTTTATAACTGCATGCAACAGTACGAAGGGATGAACATCGATGGCTTATAGAATTCTGGTTGTCGAGGATCATCCTTTTCAGCATGGGTACCTGCTCGGTTTGCTCAACGATCTGAGTGGTTTATCCGTTACTTCAGCTTTCAATGGAGAAGAGGCACTGGCGGCAATCAAGGCTGAGCATTTCGATCTGGTCTTGAGTGATTTGATGATGCCAGGAGTGGATGGCATACAGCTTGTACAGAGGATTGGCAAACTCTCCCGAAAACCGGCCCTGGCCTTTATGAGCTCCGGGTCCGGAAGAATGATGACCAGCGCCAGTTTCGCCGCCAGAAGCCTGGGTTTCAACGTGTTGGGTCTGATCGCAAAACCGGTGAATGTCGGCGCTTTACGAAAATTGCTGGACCAACTCGTCGCTCTGGATTCGGTCGAAGACGCCTCAGTGAGAGCGCCTGCACACCATAGCCTTGCCGACCTCAGTCTTGCGTTGAAAACAGGGCAGATACAACCGTGGTTTCAACCGAAAAAAAGTTTGGCGACCGGGCGGATTGTAGCGGCAGAGGCCTTGGCCCGATGGAAGCATCCAAGCCTGGACGTATTGCTGCCCAGAGACTTCTTGCCCGGAATCATTCGTCATAACCTGGAGGAAGAATTGCTCATGCAATTCGTCACCCAAACCATTGCCGCACAAACCCTGTGGCGTCGTCATGGTTACGACGTGCCAGTTTCAATCAATTTGCCTACACATCTGCTCGATAGCGATGAGTTGCCCGATCGACTGTATGAACGGGTCATTCAAGAAGGAGGGACGCCGTCAAGAATAGGATTCGAACTGATGGAGAACTCTGCCACCGAAGACCTTGGGCATTATTTCGCAGGTGTCTGTCGTTTGCGGTTCAAGGGCTTTGGTTTGGCCCAGGATGACTTCGGCAAAGGCTACAGCTCCTATTTCAATCTGGTATCCACACCCTTTACCGAGTTGAAAATCGATCGCTCACTGGTCAACGGCTGCGTCGAAAACGAATACCTGGCCGCTGCGCTTTCCAGCATCGTTTCGCTGGGTAAACACCTGGGGCTCAACGTTGTGGCCGAAGGCGTGGAAACCCAGGAAGAGTTGGCATTGTTGAGCCGAATTCATTGTGATCAGGTGCAAGGCTTTCTGATCTCCAAAGCAGTGGACCCCCAACTGTTCCTGCGACTGCAAACCGAAGCCGGCCCCGCCATCCATTGACAGCATTGCGCAATCCACCCGGTCCAGTGAGCGAACCTTGGCTAAGGTTCATGCAGTGCTTTTTGCGCGGCATAACTTTTTTGAGAGGTTTGATGAATACGGACACGCTGTTCGCGCGATTGGCAAGAAGCTCGGTACGCCTGAGCTCCGGCCTTCTGCTGTCCTTGGGAGTGGTGTTTTTGCTGGTCATGACCAATGCACGGGCAATCATCCTTCTGCTCGATAGCGAACAAGGCAAGGCCGAAGTGCATTTCGCCAGGGTCCTGGAAAACGTTCGAGAGCAGGAAGCCTTCCTTGGAGAAATTTCAGATGCCCTGGTGGCGCCCAACGACCACATGCAAATGGATGCAGGCCTGCTCAAACAAGGCCTGCAATTCAATGATTCAGGCGCAGATTTTTATGAGGTGTCCGACAGTGATTTTTCATTGTCCTTTACCGTTGCCCAAATGGAGGGGCAGGGCGAGCAAAGTCTGAGGGCCCTGTCTGTAATAGGCTGGCATTTGACCAATTTTTACAGTCGGTTCTGGTCACAGTCGCACTTTCTATCCCCCCAGGTTTTTGTCCTCAGTCCCCAGAGCCAGGCGAGTATCGCGGTTCCTGCCATCGGGAAGTTTCGTAATGAAACTTTTCTTTCCCGAAAGAACTACGACGCGATCACAGGTCACCTGCGCCAGCAGGCCATGGTCGACCCTGCGCGCTTTCAAGATCACGCCGTACATTGGATTCAAGTGGCCTCGAAGTCGCCCTTGGCAAGCGACAGTATGGAGGTGGCCGCTTTTGTCGCCGGAGACCTGCCCATCAATGCCTTGCGTACGCAAAGCGGCATGGATCAGGTGATGGTCGCCACAATGTTTGACCTGCGTCACTTGCTGGAGGGAACAACGGGCCTGGACCTGCCTTTTCATGGAGGTTTTACGCTCATCGCCCCTGCCGGAGAAGTGCTGACTGGCCAGTTGCATGCACCTGCGCAAAACCCGGGGATTTCGTTGTCATCCGATGGTTTATTGATTTCGGTTTTTGATACGTCCATAAAGCACGAGCGCTGGGCAGCCCAGTATTCCGTTGGATACGGCACCCTGTTGAAGTGGGCGACCGTACCCCTGCTACGCTTGCTCATCATTTCACTTGTGCTGTTTGCACTGTTCCGGTGGCTCTACCGCTACTACCAAACGCATGTTGTCGTTCCGGCGAAAACTGCGCACGCCCAACTCATCGAAAGCAGGTTATTCAATCAATCGGTCATCGAAAGCGCACCTGCCGGGCTGATTGTCATTCGGATTTCCGATGGCTCGATCATTCTGGAAAACAAGCGGGCGGAAATTAACCGGGCCGTGTCTCAGACCATCGTCCGGATGCTGCGAAAGCCCTATACCAGCTTGAACGGCGAGGCTTGCATGGCTCTCGAGGGGCGTTACTTTCTGGTCAGTTACTCATCGGCTCGATACCTGGAACAGGACGTGCTGCTTTGTACCTTTTCGGATGTTACCGAGCATCGACAGCGCTCGCAGGCATTGCACCAGGCCAAGTTGGCGGCGGAGAAGGCCAATGAAGCCAAAACCATCTTCCTGGCCACGATGAGTCATGAAATACGTACACCCTTGTATGGCGTACTCGGAACGCTGGAGCTTCTGGGGCAGACAGAACTGGATAAACGCCAGGTTGGCTATCTGCATACGATGCAGGTGTCTTCTTCGACGGTGCTGCAAATCATCAGTGATGTACTGGATGTATCGAAAATTGAATCCGGACAGTTGACCCTGGACGCCGAGGATTTCTGTCCGCTGGATCTGGTAGAGGACGTGGTGTCATCGCATATCGCCGGCGCCCGGTCGAAAGACCTGCAGATATATGCCTGTGTTGATCCGAACATCCCGGATTTTCTGCATGGCGACAGGGTGAAAATTTACCAGGTCTTGAACAACTTGCTGGGTAATGCCATCAAGTTTACCAATATGGGTCGTGTCGTTTTGCGCTGCCATTTATCAAGACCGGACAACCTTGATCCAAGCCTGGTATTTCAAGTTGCCGACACAGGCATCGGTATCACACCGGATCAGCAACGCCACATTTTCGAGCCCTTCTACCAGGCCCGTACCAGCAATCTGGTCAGTGGCACAGGCTTGGGTTTATCCATTTGCAGCCGGTTTGTCGAGCTGATGGGAGGCCACCTCAGTGTTGTCAGTGAGGAGGGACTGGGCAGCAGTTTCACTGTCAGTCTACCTTTCACCGAACCCGAATCCGGTATGGCGAAAGTTTCCGATATCGCGCTCGATGGGCGGCAGGTCTATGTGCGTGCGCCCGCTCGTGAATTGTCGGACAACATTTGTGCCTGGTTGACCCGATGGGGAGCCAGCGCTGCCGTGGTTTCAACAAGATCCCATGAAATGCTCTCCAGTGGTTTGCTTGTCGACGTGCTCGGCGCCGGTGAGCTTCCCTATGGCTGGAAGGGCAAGCGATTGATTTGCGAACACGATGGGCCTGAAGTTGCCGAGGTGACTGAGTCGGGTTTCAGAGTCAGTGCCCATCACGTTCGCAGCATCGCCAGGGGCGTCTTGATGGTCACCAGCGAAACCGGCACGCCCGCCCATCAAGTGCCCGCCACTACATCGCAAAAATTGGAACTGAGGGTTCTTGTGGCCGAGGATAACCTCATCAATCAGGCTATTCTCAAGGAGCAACTCGAAGCGCTGGGTTGCAGTGTCATTCTCGCCGGCAATGGCGCGCAGGCGTTGCAATTGTGGAGCCAGGAAAGCGTTGATGTGGTGCTGAGCGATGTGAACATGCCCGTCATGAACGGTTATGAACTTGCACGGGCGATACGGGCAAAAAATACACAAGTGCCCATCATCGGCATCACAGCCAACGCAATGCGTGATGAAGGCGAACGCTGCCAGGGCGCTGGCATGGACTCATGGATGGTCAAGCCGTTGAGCCAGGCGCACCTGCTCGATGTGTTGGCCAGCGTGCGACCTGCGCGGCAGCACATTGCTCCAGTGACGGGGCTTGCGTCTGAAACCGAGTCAGATGGTCATGCAGAAATACTCGTTCTTTCCGAGGCAATGCGTCGTGTCTTTCATAAATCCATGGAACAGGACATGGAGGCCATTCGTTCAGCTGTTGCATCCGGCGCGCTAGAGGAAACTATCCAGAAACTGCATTCGGTCAGTGGCGCCTTGTCCGTGGTGCGTGCCGAACAACTGTCGCAGATGTTCGGACGGTTGGAGCATCAACTGCGTGAGGATGCATTGAATGCCTCCTTGGCCGCCGAGATAGAACAGGCTCTCGAGATGCTTTCCCGACTACTCAAATCAATATGAACGATGTCACCTGAGCCATTCATCTATGGACACCTTAATGAGCAAGCAAAAAATCACTGTCGTCATCGCGGATGATCATCCAATAGTGTTGCTTGGCGTACGCGAACTGATCGAGCGTGACGATCGCTTCAAGGTAGTCGGGGAGGCAATCAACTCAAGCGAACTGATCAAAGTACTGAATGCCGAGAATCCCGACATATTGATCACTGATTACAATATGCCAGATCACTCCATTTATGGTGATGGATTGAAGTTGGTGAAGTACTTGTCACGTAACTATCCGTCGTTGCAAGTACTTATCTTAACGATGGTTTCCAACGGTCTTATTCTTTCGAGGCTCTATGACCTGGGCGTTGCCGGGGTGGTTCAAAAGAGCCAATTGCATGCTGAAATCCAGCGCGCACTGGATGCATTGAGCCAAAAGCGCCGTTATAAGTGTCCTGCGTTGAACAAATCTTCTGTCATGGACGAGGGGCGCAATGTCGAGCAGCGCCTGGCGCTGCTATCGCTGCGCGAACTTGAGATCCTGCGTTTGTTCGTTTCGGGAATGAGTTTGCGTGATATCGCAATCGACCAGAACCGCAGTGCGAAGACGATCAGCACCCAGAAAGTCGCCGCCATGCGCAAGCTTGAAGTGAATAGTGACCAGGAACTTATAACGTTTTGCCTGGAGGCGAACCTGTTTCAATGAAGGTTTTTTATATGAATATTTCGACAGCCGGACCGACGGGCTGCACTGATTGCTGAGCTGATTTTAAGGATTGCCTGATGGATGGGGAGGGCGCGGCTCAGTAATGTACGCCAGTGTGGCTTGCATCTATTGAATGCCATAGAAAATATTTGTAGCGCTGTCCTGACCTGGCTGAAACCAAGGATGGTTGACCATGAACGCTGTCATGGTCGATTTGATCACGTGTCACCGGGATCCGGGTGCCGCTCGAGATTTATATTACCCATCGATCATGGCGGTGCTGTAGATGTTTGTCAGAAATATGAAATTGGTACCTCGGACGCTGCTCAGTTTTGGGGTGACCTGCGTATTGATTCTTGTACTGGGCTGGCAATCGCTTTGGCGTATGGACAACGTGCAGTGGGCGATTGGTGATCTGCAAGACAACTGCATGCCCAGTGTTCAGCAGGCAGCGAAAATAGAGTCGGTTACTTACAAACTGCGTGTTGCAAACCTGTTTTTCGCCATGAGCGATGCGCAGACCCTCAGCGCGAATATGGAACAAGTGACCAAGCTGAAAGACTCCCTGAAAGCGGAGACGCTTGCTTATATTCCCTTGATCTACGGATCTGAAGAGCAGGCATTGTTCGACAGCGTCAATGCCAATGTGAATGCATTCGTCACGCAAATCGATCAACTATTGGCGTTGGGTGCTACCGGTTCACAAAAAGAACTGGTGCAATTCATTAGAAGTAATTCCGCACCTGCTGCCGAGCGCGTATTGAAGTCCACGCAAGACCTGCAACGCTTGATGAGCGGCAGGAGCGAGAAGTCCAGTACGATGGCTCGCAATGAGGCTCATGAAAGTAAAGTGGCCACCATCGTCATCTTGAGTCTCGCGCTTGTGGTGACATTCATCCTGACTTTCGTGTTCACCCGCAGCATCATTGTGCCTTTGCGCGAGTTGCTGGCCGCCACGAAGAACATTGCCTCGGGCAACCTCGTGGGTGAGGTGACGGTGTCCGGAAAGGATGAAATCTCCGAACTGCAAGTGTCTACGGCTGAAATGTTGGTCAGCCTGAAAAGCACCATCGTTCATATCTCCGATTCATCATCGCTGCTGGCCGCTGCGGCGGAGGAAATGAACGCCATTACCCATGAGTCCAATGCCGGTGTGCAGCAGCAGAGCATGGAGACGGAAATGGCGGCGACGGCGGTGAATCAGATGACCACGGCTGTCGAAGAGGTCGCGCGCAACGCGGTCGCTGCTTCTGTTTCTACCCAGCAATCGGAGCATTCCGCGCGCACCGGTATGAGCAGGGTGTCTGAAACGATTTCCTCCATCGAGAACCTGAGCACGGCCGTTCAAGGGACCAGCGCCGAGATTGAACAATTGGCCGTCCAGACCGAAAACATCGCCAAGGTACTGGACGTGATCCGCGCCATTGCCGAGCAAACCAACCTGCTGGCATTGAACGCTGCAATCGAAGCGGCGAGAGCGGGCGAACAAGGTCGTGGTTTTGCGGTTGTCGCCGACGAAGTGCGTGCATTGGCACACCGTACTCAGGCGTCTACGCAAGAAATAGAACAGATGATCAAGAACGTCCAGGCAGGTTCGGAAATGGCCGTTTCGTCCATGAAACAGACGGATATCGAAGCAACGGCGACGTTGAAGATAGCCCGGGAGGCAGGCGCGGCAATCACGGAAATAACCCGGGCAGTATCGGAAATCAATGAACGCAACTGTTTGATTGCTACCGCCTCGGAAGAACAGGCGCAAGTTGCAAAGTCTGTTGACAAGAATTTGGTGAGTATAAATAACCTCTCGGCCCAGAGTACTACCGCCGCGGATCAAATATTCATCGCCAGTGGCGAATTATCTTCGCTGGCATCCGATCTGAACAAGTTGGTCGGTCGTTTCACCATTTGATACCTCGGGCTGTCGAATCGGCTCGCCATGAATAATCTACGCACATCATCAGGAGGGTCGCTTCGCCTTGCTGATGATGTGCGGTGAGCAAAAAAATTGTAAAAGCGCAGTGTTACACCCCCCATCGGTAGGAGTCGAAAAATGGCGCCCGAATTCAAGACGCAGTTCCCGGACAGTTTGAGTACGATATTTATTTCGGAAAAAGAGACCTGTGATGTAAATCGGTTTATCCAACAATACATTGAAAGTAGAAACCTGGACTCAAGCTTTCAACTGGCATCCGAAATCAGTGCCGCACTGAAGGACTATCCCGGGTTTTCGCCGGTCAGGCTGTATGAACTCAATGCATGGTTGGACAAAAACTACCGATCACGAGTGTGCTGTCGGCCAGTCGAAGCTTTATTGAGACTGGTTGTCAATAATAATTATATTCCGAGAGCGTCGTTTGAAGTCTCTTGATTTCGTGCGACGCACGCCGCGGTAAATGGTGATTTTTCAAGGGTGCTTATACAGAAACTTGAACGATGCGAGCAGGATCGCATTGCTGGGATGGGGACTAACGATGCGGTCTTATTTAATAAAAAAATCAAAAGTGAAGTTTTTCGCGTTTCTCACCGTTGGAATGTTGCTCGCCGCAGCGTTGATTTTTGGAGGGTTGTTTACGATCAGAGAGCTCGATACTTACATACGCAGCATGTATTACGGCAATACGGCGCCGATTGGTCACCTGGCCAGTATGCGTGCGGCGCAATTCAATGCACGGCGTCTTCAATGGCGCATATTCGCCTCTAATGACCCGGTCAAGACCGCAGAGTACGCAAAGGTCATGCAGGCCTCTTTGGGTGAAATGTCCAGGGAGTGGCAACTCTACTACCCAGAGGGCATCAGCAGTCCTGAGGAAAAGGTGGTCGCAGAACAGATCAGGATTGATCTGCCTCAGGTTCTGGCAATCATGCGCGAGAGTGTGCGCCAGCTGGAACAGGGTCACTACGACGAGGCGTTGAAGTGGTACCAGGCCCGTATTCCGTTTCTGGATCAAATGGATCAGATGCTGTCCAGGGACATTGATTTGAACCTGGCGCAAGCCAGGACTTTCGCGGTATTGAGTCAAGCGATTTTCAACAGGATTTTCTGGATTACCGTCGCGTTGTTCGCACTCGGTTCAACAGGTGGTGTCGGCTTGTCGTTGTACTGGCGTCGGCAGAGAGACAACGCCGAGCAAAAATCCCGCGAGCACCTCTGGTTGGTCGATCAGGTGTTCAACATCACTATGGATGGCGTAATCATTACCGATCGACAGGGGCGGGTCACCAAAGTCAATCCGGCGTTTACCAGGATGACCGGGTATACCGAGGATGAAGTGATGGGACAGAACCCGAGCCTGTGGTCATCCGGTCGGCAGTCCCAGGAGTTCTATGCGCAAATGTGGCGAAGCCTTTCGGAGAGCGGACACTGGCAAGGCCAGTTATGGAATCGAAAGAAGAGTGGCGATCTTTATCTGGAATCGCTGGCCATTACTGCCATTGTTGGCCTGGATGAGTCCGACCTCAACTATGCGGCAGTTTGCAGCGATATCACCCAACAACATATGGAGCAGGAGTTTCAGGGCTATCTGGCCACGCACGACCCACTGACCGATCTTCCCAACCGGCTGCTTTTCCGTGAGCGACTGACACAGGCTATCGCCCGTGGCCATCGGGCAGGTTCACAGGTTGCCATCATGTTTCTGGACCTGGATCACTTCAAGGAGATCAATGACAACCTGGGTCATTCCGTAGGAGATGCAACGCTGGCCGCCATTGCGACTCGCCTCAAAGGTTGCTTGAGGGAAGTCGATACCGTGGCACGCCTTGGCGGTGACGAGTTTGCGATTGTGCTGGAGGATATTCACGGCATTGAACAAATCGAACCGATCGCCCGCAAGTTGCTGTGGTCGGTAGGCAAGCCCATTTTCGTGGACAGGCATCAGGTCAGCGTCACGCCGAGTATTGGTGTGAGTATTTATCCCGATCATGGCGACACGCCAGAAACGCTGGTGAAACTGGCGGACCAGGCGATGTACGAAGCCAAGAACGCGGGGAAAAACGCCATCAAGCTCTACGCGAAATCAGATCTGCCACAGTCGTCTGCGACCGATGAGATTTGCGCAACGACTTAACCGGCCGGCTCGGCCTTGCAAGTCATTTCCCCTGAACCCGGCTTCTGGAACATGGCCATGTCGCCGTTTTGCCAGAAGCTGTAGGTCCCCAGAACATCCTTGCCCGTGTAACGGGCTCCCATCTCGCTCGGCACCTGACTCAGGGTGATCGAACTGCTCGCCCATTTCAGGTAAACGACACCGGGCTGAGTGATGAAGAAGGTCGCGTCGATCTTCGCGTTCAATCCCGCACAACTGAATGCCAGCGGACCTTCGGTGAGTCGATCCGGGTCCCGTGTCCTGACAATGGCCGAACCCCGGCGCAATTGATAGGCACGTTCGGCATAGCTGCGGATCGTACATGCCCTGGGCTCGCGGTCGGAGGCGCATTGATTGCGTGCTTCAACCCAGAACTGCTGGTCGATCAAGACTTTGTCGGGGCGCGGCTCGGCGTGTTCATCCGTGAGCGCCAGCCGATAGAGACGGTTGAGCTCGATATCCATACGTGCCAATTGCGCATCGCTACAGATCAGCTTTTCAACGGCCATGCGGGTACCGGCGCAGTCGAAACTGGTTTTGTAGGACGCCGCAACGGCACAGGTGCTCGCCGCCGCACACAGGCTGACGGCAAGCAAAGCGCTGCAATGGGCCATAACCGTTTTCATGTTGGTGTTACCCGGATCATGAGGCGGAGCCCGGATTGCCGTGGGATCTATCCATTCGTTGGAAAAATATTCATGCACAGGGGTGTAGGCAGTGTAAATCAGTGTTCGAAAACTGCCACACCGCCCGGCGGCCGGGTGCTTGCACAGGCAGAATCGCCATCGGGTCAAGCCATCGTGCGCACCTTGCGCCTGTCATGAAATGAAAAGTCGTTGTCGTCCTATGAGAAGCGGTTCAAAGGGCGGCGTCCTACAGTCCAGTCACTCGCATTTCGACGTACTACGCCATTAAGAGACTGGAGAATAAGAAACCATGGCCAAAGCCGTACGCTTTTACGAAACCGGTGGTCCCGAAGTATTGCGCTACGAGGACGTGGAGGTGGGGGATCCCGGCCCGGGCCAGGTTCGTCTTCGTCACGTGGCGGTGGGCCTGAACTATGCCGACACCTACTTTCGCAACGGCACCTATCCGATTCCGATGCCCAACGGCATGGGCGTCGAGGCGTCCGGCGTGGTCCAGGCCGTAGGCGAGGGGGTGACCCATGTCGCGGTTGGCGATCGAGTGACCTACACCGGTTTTCTCAACACCCTCGGGGCCTACAGCACCGAACGCCTGATTCCGGCCGCACCCCTGATCAAGCTGCCGGAAACCATCAGCTTCGAGACCGCCGCGGCCATGACCATGCGCGGGCTTACTTCTTCCTACCTGATGCGGCGCATCTACGACTTCAAGGAGGGGGACAGCATCCTCTTGCACGCTGCGGCCGGCGGCGTGGGCCTGATCGTCTCGCAATGGGCCAGGCTGCTCGGGCTGACCGTCATCGGCACGGTGTCCACCGACGCCAAAGGCGAAGTCGCCCGGGCCCACGGCTGCGACCATGTGATCAATTACAGCCATGAAGACGTGGCCGCGCGCGTTCGTGAAATCACCGATGGCACCGGCGTCAACGTCGTGTTCGACAGCGTTGGCAAGAATACCTTCATGGGCTCGCTGGACTCGCTCAAGCGTCGCGGCCTGATGGTGTGCGTCGGCACGGCGTCGGGCCCGATCCCGGCCTTCGATCCGGTGCTGCTGGCGATGAAGGGTTCGGTGTTCCTGACCCGTCCGGCCCTGGCCGACTATATCGCCGACCCGGCGGAAAAGGCCGCCCTGGCCACAGAGCTGTTCGACCACGTCGGCAGCGGCCGGATCAAGATCGAGATCAACCAGCACTATGCCTTGCAGGACGCGGTGCAGGCCCATCGTGACCTTGAGTCGCGCAAGACCACGGGCTCGTCGATTTTCGTCATTTGAGGGAGCGGCCCGCCATGAAAGTCGAACAATTGACCTGCAGCATTGGCGCCGAGCTGATCGGCGTGAACCTCGCCGACGCGATTCATGACGACGGTCTTTTCGCCGAAATCCGCGCGCAGTTGCTTAAAGCTCGCGTGGTGTTCCTGCGCGATCAGAACATCACCCGCGCCGAGCATGTAGCCTTCGCCCGAAAATTCGGCGAGCTGGAGGATCATCCGGTTGCCGGCAGCGATCCGGAGCACCCGGGCCTGGTGCGGATCTACAAGAACCCGGACCAGCCGATGGACCGCTACGAAAACGCCTGGCACACCGATGCCACCTGGCGCGAGGCACCGCCGATGGGTTGTGTGTTGCGTTGCGTGGAATGCCCGCCGGTGGGCGGCGACACCATGTGGGCCAACATGGTGGAGGCCTACGCGCGCCTGCCCGATGACGTTAAAACGAAGATCGCCGATCTGCGTGCCCGTCACAGTATCGAGGCGAGCTTCGGTGCCGCCATGCCTATCGAAAAGCGCCTTGCGCTCAAGGCGATGTACCCCGATGCCGAGCACCCGGTGGTGCGCACCCATCCGGAAACCGGCGAAAAGGTGTTGTTCGTCAATGCCTTCACCACCCATTTGAGCAATTACCACACCCCTGAACGGGTGCGCTTCGGCCAGGACGCCAATCCCGGCGCCAGCGAATTGCTGCGCTACCTGATCAGCCAGGCGTACATCCCCGAGTATCAGGTGCGCTGGCGCTGGAAGCCCAACAGCATCGCCATCTGGGACAACCGCAGCACCCAGCATTACGCAGTCATGGATTACCCGCCGTGCCATCGCAAGATGGAACGTGCCGGCATCATCGGTGACAAGACCTACTGATCGATTTTTTCTGCATTTGCACTCGCCTGTACGCCTGCCCGGTGCGAACCCGGGTGGGCGGATAAAACCAATAAGAGGAGTAATCCAATGCAATTTTTCGACGATTCGCTGCACCCGGAAAACATGGAGAAGGTGGTCATCACCGTCGCCCCCTACGGCCCCGAATGGATGCCGGAAGACTTCCCCGAAGACATTCCGCTGACCATGGATGAACAGGTGCAGAAGGCGGTCGATTGCTATGAAGCCGGCGCCACGGTCCTGCACCTGCATGTGCGCGAGCTGGATGGCAAGGGCTCCAAGCGCCTGTCCAAATTCAACGAATTGATTGCCGGCGTACGTGAAGCGGTGCCGGACATGATCATCCAGGTCGGCGGCTCGATCTCGTTCGCCCCCGAGAGCGATGGCGAAGCGGCCAAATGGCTGTCCGACGATACCCGCCACATGCTGGCCGAACTGACGCCGAAGCCGGATCAGGTCACCGTGGCCATCAACACCACCCAGATGAACATCATGGAGCTGTTGTATCCCGAGTACCTGGAAGGCACATCCCTGGCCAATCCGCTGTATCAGGCAGCCTATAGCGAAATGACCGTACCGGCGGGCCCGGCCTGGGTCGCCGAACACCTCAAGCGCCTGACGGACAACGGTATCCAGCCGCACTTCCAGTTGACCGGCATGCACGCCATGGAAACCCTCGAACGCCTGGTTCGCCGGGGCGTCTACAAGGGCCCGTTGAACCTCACGTGGATCGGCATCGGAGGTGGTTTCGACGGTCCGAACCCCTTCAACTTCTTCAACTTCATCCACCGCGCGCCGGACGGTTGCACGCTGACCTCGGAATCGCTGCTCAAGAACGTCATGCCGTTCAACACCATGTCGATGGCCATGGGCATGCACCCGCGTGTAGGCAATGAAGACACTATCATTGATCACAAGGGTGATCGTTTCAGCTCGGTAGCGCAGATCAGGCAAACCGTGCGCATTGCCCATGAGCTGGGTCGCGAAATCGCCTCCGGCAAGGAAGCACGCGAGATCTATCGAATCGGCGTGCAGTACCAGAGCATCGAAGAAACGCTCCTGGCCAACGGCATGGCCCCCAACCGCAAGGCCGGCCAGAAAGGTGTGCCTCAACGCGGTTGACCGACCGCGGGCGAGAGGTCGGCAGCCTCTCGCTCGCGGCACTATCACACGCTCGATAACAACAAAAACAACGTTTCGAGGAGGCTGCATGGCCTTTCATCCCATCGCCGCAGACGATGACGACACGAGTGTCGGCGTTGCGCGCAAATACGCCTGGATTGTCTTCGCCTTGACGTTCGGCCTGCTGATTTCCGATTACATGTCACGTCAGGTGCTCAATGCGGTGTTCCCGATGCTCAAGGCCGAATGGGCGCTGAGCGACGGCCAGTTGGGCCTGCTCAGCGGCATCGTGGCCTTGATGGTCGGCCTGCTGACGTTCCCCTTGTCGCTGATGGCCGACCGCTTCGGAAGGGTCAGGAGCCTGGCGTTGATGGCCCTGTTGTGGAGCCTGGCCACATTGGGTTGTGCGCTGGCACAGGATTACCCGCAGATGTTCATTGCCCGCTTCATGGTCGGTGTCGGCGAAGCGGCTTATGGCAGCGTCGGTATCGCCGTGGTGATTTCGGTGTTTCCCAAACACATGCGCGCCACCCTGGCCAGTGCCTTCATGGCCGGCGGCATGTTTGGCTCGGTATTGGGCATGGCCATGGGCGGCGCCATCGCCGCCAAGCTCGGCTGGCGCTGGTCGTTTTCCGGCATGGCGTTGTTCGGGCTGCTGCTGGCCTTGCTGTACCCGATGATCGTCAAGGAATCACGCATCGCCCCGCAACGCGCGAGTCGGGTGATGAAAAAGTCCAGTGCCGCGGTCAAGCAGCCGTTACGCACGCTGTGTTCCAGCCCATCGGTGATCGCCGCCTACATTGGCAGCGGCTTGCAATTGTTCGTCGGTGGCACCGTGATTGTGTGGATGCCCAGCTACCTCAATCGCTACTACGACATGGCAGCGGACAAGGCCGGCGGTGTCGCGGCCATCATTGTGTTGTGCAGCGGTGCCGGGATGATCCTGTGCGGCATGCTCAGCGACCGGATGTGCCGCCAGTCGGCGGAGCGCAAGGTTGCCCTGGCCATCGCCTATTGCCTGGGCAGTTGCCTGCTGCTGTCGGTGGCGTTCGCCTTGCCGCCAGGTCCTGTGCAGTTGCTGATGATTGGCCTGGGCATGCTGATTGCCGCCGGGACGACCGGCCCGGCCGGCGCAATGGTCGCCAACCTGACTCATTACTCGGTCCACGGCACGGCGTTCGCCACCCTGACCCTGGCCAACAACATGCTGGGCCTGGCGCCCGGACCGTTCCTCACCGGCAAGGTGTCGGACCTGATCGGCCTGCATGCGGCGTTCCAACTGGTACCACTGGTCAGTGTTGCCGCGGCAGCCGTGTTCTTTTACGCCAGGTGCCACTACCAAAAAGACATTGCCCGACTCAAGGGCCAGCACGTCGATGACCCGGTCAGCGACGCCGTTACTGAGGTGAAGTTGTGAGTCGTCGTTTACGTATTGATGTGTTTTTCGATTTCATCTGCCCCTGGTGCCTGATCGGCAAGCGTCAACTGGAACATGCGCAGGTGCAGTTTCGCAGTCGCTACCCGGATGTGCAGATCACCACCGTGTGGCAAGGCGTGCAGTTGTTGCCTCAGTTGCCGGTACAGGGGGAGCCCTTTGCCGATTTCTATCGCAAGCGTCTGGGCAATGCCGATGCCGTGGCCATGCGCCAGGCCCAGGTGCGGCAGGCTGCGGCAGCTGTCGGGCTGAGCATCGACTTCAGCCGCATCGTGACGATGCCCAACACCGCCGACGCCCATCGTTTGCTCGAGCGTGTCAGGGCACAGGGCAATGCTGTCTTGCATGACACTTTGCTTGAGCGCCTGTTCGCCGCTTACTTCCGCAAGGGCGAGGACCTGGGGTGCCCGGAGACGTTGCTCGCCATCGCCCGTTCCTGCGCCATTGACGCAGAGTCCGTAGCCGATTGCCTGACTGGCGATGCCGCGCCCTTTGCAGGGTTGGCCGGGGGTGTCAGTGGCGTACCCGGTTTTCAGTTCGACCGCCGCCTGACCGTTGTCGGCGCACAGCCTGCCGAGGCATTGCTCGGCGCCATGAGGCAAGCCCTCAGGGAAAGTGATCGCGAGCGGCAGTCGGCATGACGCGGCGCATTCCTGTACCTGCGGGCAAGCACCCGCAAGTCGGCGGCCGGGCGCTGTTCGAATTCGAAGACAAAAGCCTGGCGCTGTTCAACGTCGAAGGCGAACTGTTCGCCATCGACGACAGCTGTCCGCATCAGGGCGCATCGCTGTGTGGCGGGCGCCTGGAGGGCAGGGTGATTCAATGCTGCGCCCATGGCCTGCGTTTCGATCTGCGCAGCGGTTTTCTGCTCAATTCCACTCAAGTCAAGGTCGCCCGTTACCCGGTCGAGATGGTCGCCGGCCAGGCATTCATTGTTATCGCTCCAGAGGAAACCGCGTCATGAACGCCATTGCTCTCACCCAGATTCATAGCCGCACGCGCGAACTGGCGCCGGGATTTATCGTCAGTCTGATCGTGGCGGCAGCGGCTTCGTTTTTATCCGAGCACTACGGTGCGCCGGTAATGCTGTTCGCCTTGCTGTTGGGCATGGCGCTGAACTTTCTCGCCGGGGAAGGGGCCTGCAAGGCCGGCATCGAGTTCACCGCACGTACCGTGCTGCGTATCGGCGTGGCGCTGCTGGGCATGCGCATTACCCTGGAACAAATAGCCGGACTGGGCTGGAAACCCGTGGCACTGGTGATCATTCTGGTTGTGGTGACAATCAGCGTGTCGGTGGTCGCGGCCAAGGCGCTGGGCTTTTCGCGTCTGTTTGGCATGCTGACCGGTGGGGCGACGGCCATTTGTGGTGCTTCGGCGGCGTTGGCGCTGGCTGCAGCATTGCCCAATCACCCGCAAAAGGAGCGTGCCACGCTGTTCACCGTGATCGGGGTGTCGGCGATGTCCACGATGGCCATGATCCTGTACCCGATGATTGCCAACTGGCTGTCCCTGTCGCCACAAGTGGCCGGCGTGTTTCTGGGCGCCACCATCCACGATGTCGCCCAGGTCGTCGGCGCGGGTTACAGCATGTCGACCGAAACCGGTGACACCGCCACCGTGGTCAAGTTGATGCGCGTGGCCATGCTCGTGCCAGTCATCGTCTGCGCAGCGATGGTCACCCGCATGCAAGGCGCCGATCCCAGGGGCAAGCGCCCGCCATTGTTGCCCTGGTTTGCCGTCGGCTTTCTGATACTGGCCTGCATCAATAGCACCGGCTGGGTGGTTCCCGCCATACAAGGCTCGGTCAACGAGTTGTCACGCTGGTGCCTGGTGATTTCCATCAGTGCGCTGGGCATGAAGACACAACTCAAGGAACTGGCGGCCGTGGGGATCAAGCCGATCCTGCTGATGGTGGGGGAGACGGTGTTTCTCGTGCTGCTGGTGCTGCTGTTGCTGCACTGGGGCCTCTAGGATTCAGTCCGATACAACACCTGTGGGAGCGAGCCTGCTCGCGATAGCGATTTGGCATCCAACATATTGGCTGCCTGACACACCGCCATCGCGAGCAGGCTCGCTCCCACAGGGATTTCGGTTTCCACATCGCGCTTTTGCGGCGACTGTACCAGCAGTCGCCGTTTTTTTTCAGGTCACGGAGGCTCAGGAGGCACTTGGGTCGGGGGCGGCTTTCGGGGCGGACTGCATCTGCGCGCGCCACGTCGCCGGCGGCATGCCGAACTGGGCAATGAACCAGCGCGTGAAGGAACTCGCCATGGAGTAGCCGAGCATGTCGGCAATGCGGCCCAGCGAGTAGTTGGGGTTTTCCAGGTAGCGCAGCACCAGGTCGCGGCGCACATCATTGATCAGGTCATTGAACGCACAGTCCTGTTCCTTCAAACGGCGTTGCAAGGTCCTGACGTTCATACCCTGGGACTGGGCGATCTGTTCGATGGTGGCGCGCCCCATCGGCAACAACAGGTAGATGGCCTTGCGCACTTCGAACAGGATCGACGGCCCTTCATGGCCCGGTAGCGAGTCCAGGTAGCGCTGGGCGTAGCGCGCCATGGCGGGGTCGGCGTTGGGGTTGGCGATGTCGAGGCTGGCATCGGGACAGACAATGCCGTTGAACTCGCTGCCGAACTCCAGGTTGCAGCCGAACAGGCGTCGGTGCAGTTGCAGGTTGTCGGGGGGCTGGTGGGTGAAGTTGACGCTCAGCGGGTGCCAATGTGCGCCGAGCAAGGCCGAGCAAAGTCGGAACATCACGCCAATCGCCAGTTCATTGGCTTGCCGGCAGGGCATGGGCGATTCGGTCACCACCTCTTCGCGGATGATCACCATCTTGCCGGCTTCCTCAATGAAAATCGCCAGCGAATCGTTCATCAGGTGACGGTAATTGACCACCACGTTCAAGGCATCGCGCAGCGTGCGCTGGTGACTGAGCAGCAGGCTGACCACGCCAAAGTCTGAGAGCTGGCGCGATTCGGCCATGCTCAGGCCGAAGTTCTGGCAACCGCTGGCGGCTGCCGACGCCTCCAGCAGACGCACGGCGGCATCGATGGGAATACGCAGCTCCGGCGATTGCAGCTGGTTTTTGCTCAGGCCGACGGACGCGAGCACATCGCGGGGATTGAATCCCAGGTACTGGGTGACCTCCAGGTAGTTGGTCAGGACAGCGGCGCGAACGAGCCTGGTCATGCGGAGTTCTTCCCTGGGCCGGTTGGGGTGGTAACGAGCGGGGCGACTATAGCCAGCGCATCGACCGTTGAACAGTTGGCAGATCGTCGGTTGCGTGCTAGCGCAACGGTGCCTGTTCACGACCTCTGCAAAGACCCATGGGGGCCCACGCTTTGATTACAGTGGCCTGCAGCCATCCGTGTTTGGTTTTCGACCAGTGGTTGCGCTCATCCGGCACCGATCAGTCTGTCATCAAAAGAAAAGTGACTGACGTCAAATGAAAAGCGCCCCGGGTGACGGCTCTTTAATGTCAGCCCTACAACAAGAGTCTGGCGACAGAGCCAGTCAATCACCGAGAAGCCGAAGGTATTGCAAGTGGACAAACTGCACACTGCCGCAACCGTTCTGATCGTACCGGGTCTGCGCGAGCACGTAGCCGAACATTGGCAAACGCTGCTGCAAGACAGACTTGCCAAGGTACGCAGCGTACCGCCCCTTGAAACCGACAAACTCGATTGCGCCGCCCGCGTCCGTGCGATCCAGCATGAGCTTGAGCAAATTGACGGTCCGGTGATTCTGGTGGCCCACAGTGCCGGCGTGCTGATGGTCGCCCACTGGGCCGCTCGCCACCGTCATCCGATCAAGGGTGCACTGCTGGCGACGCCTCCGGATCTCGATGCCGATTGGCCGCAAGGCTACCCATCCCCTGAAACCCTGCGTACCCACGGCTGGGACCCGCTGCCCAAAGGCCCGCTGCCGTTTCGCAGCCTGGTGGCCGCCAGCACCAACGATCATTTGGCCAGCCTCGACGCCGTCACTCGCATGGCTCACGGCTGGGCTGCCGAGTTGCGCAACCTGGGCAACGTCGGCCATCTGAATCCAGCTGCCGGTTACGGCCACTGGCCGCAAGCCGAAGAGCTGGTCCTGGAACTGGATCGCTGATTCAAACCGGCGGGTCGCAAACCCACCGGATATCGCCCCCTGACCTGAAACACGCAAGCCTCTGAACGGGCATGCGAGGGGGCGGCTGCGCTTAAAACAAATACAAAAAGGCGGAGAAAACGCTATGCACAACAACAATCATCGGTTCGTCCCGTCACGCTACACCTTGCTGGCCTCGGCCATTCTGGCCGCCAGCCTGCCGGTGGCCCACGCGGTCGAACTCGATACCGGTAATCCCGACTGGACCGCCCGTTTCGATAACACCGTCAAGTACAACTACGGTGTGCGCACCGAAAGCGCCGACAAGCGCATGTTGGGCACGCCCAACAACAACGACGGCGACTACAACTTCCGCCGATCCGGGACCAACATCACCAACCGCATCGACCTGTTGACCGAGCTGGATGTGGTCTACAAGGAAAAAACCGGCTTTCGTGTCAGTGCCGCCAGTTGGTACGACAAGGCCTACGAGAACACCGGCTCGAACTCCAACCCGTTCGTCAACGGCAACGGCTCCACTTCGGGCCTGGTCGCCAACGACCCGCGCCTGGCGGCTGTCACCAATGACAATGTCGGCAACGGCAGCCCGCACCTGAGCAACTACGCCCAGCGTTACTACACCGGTCCGTCCGGCGAAATCCTCGACGCCTTCGCGTTCTTCAGCACCGAAATCGGCGAAGAATCGATGCTCAGCGTCAAGGCCGGCCAGCACAACGTGTTCTGGGGCGAGACCATTCTCAACCCGGTGCACTCGATGAGTTACGGTCAGTCCGGCCTGGACCTGGCCAAGCTGGCGGCGTCGCCGGGTACCGAAGCCAAGGAGCTGTTCGTTCCGCGCAATCAGCTGTCGATGTCCTTTACCCTCAACCCAGAGCTGACCTTCGGCGCCCAGTATTTCCTGGACTGGGACGCTGCACGCCTGCCGGAAGCAGGCACCTACTACGGCGGCTCCGACCTGGTGGGCTTCGGTGCGCAATCGTTCCTGCTGGGCAACACCAACGCCGTGGTCCCCGGCAGCCCGCTCGGTTGCGGCCTGGCACCGTGCAACGCGTTGACCAACGTCCGTCGCGGCCACGACCTGACGCCGGACAAGAGCGGCGACTGGGGCGTCATGGCCAAGTGGTCGCCGGCCTGGCTGGATGGCACCCTCGGCTTCTACTACCGCAATACCTCGGAAATCCTGCCGCAAGCCTGGCTTGATGCCAGGGGCCTGACCTCGGCCAATCCCAACGGCACCCGTCCGGCCGGGCAGGTACCCGCCGTGGTCAATACCCTCAACTCGTTGAGCACCAGTACCTATCAACTGGCCTATGCCGACAACATCCACATCTTCGGCCTGAGCCTGTCCAAAGACGTGGGCGGCGTGAGCGTGGGATCGGACCTGAACATCCGTCACAACATGCCGCTGGCCAGTATCCCGGCGATCGTCAGCTCGACCAGTCCGCTGGGATTGGGCGCAGGCCTGGGCCTGTTGCCGGCCCGTAGCGCCGCAACCGGTGTGGTCTACGACACCCCGCAAAAGGGCGACAGCATGAGCGCCACCGGCGACACGCTGCACTGGACGCTCAATGGCCTGATGACCCTGCCCAAGACACCGGTGTTCGACTCGGCCACGCTGCTGGGCGAGTTGTACTACAGCAACCTGCTCAAGCTCGATGGCAAGAACGAAGCACTCTACAAGGGCAAGGACACCTATCGCGGCATCGACCAGCCGACCCGGGACAACTGGGGTGTCGCGGTCAACTTCACGCCGACCTGGTACCAGGTGTTTCCCGGTGTCGACCTCAACGCGCCGATGTCGGTCAACGTCGGTCTGGCCGGCGTGTCGCCGGTCTCCGGCGGCGGTGCCAAGGACACCGGCAACTACGCCGTCGGCGTGGGTGCCGTTGTGTACAACAAGTACTTCGTCGACCTGAAGTACGTGGACTCTTTCGGCAAGACCGACAAGTGCAACGTCAGTGGCACCAGCACCGGTGCCGCCGCAGCGGGCAGTGGCGACGGCTCCACGCCGAACGCATTCAGCGGTAACGAAAACTATGCCTGTTTCGCCGGTGGCTACTCGGCCTTTTCCGGTGGTGGCGCAACCACGGCGGACCGTGGCGCCGTTTACCTGACGATGAAAACCACTTTCTGATTCACCACTGGCTTGCTCAAGGCAGGCAGGAGAACAACAAGATGAAGTATGTAAAAACCGTGTTGGCCGCCTCGCTGGCGATGGTCATTGCCGCCCAGGCACAGGCCGCCGTATCAACCCAGGACGCCGCCAGGCTGGGCAGCAGCCTGACCCTGGTGGGTGCCGAAAAGTCGGGTAACGCAGACGGTTCGATCCCGGCGTATGACGGTGGCTTGACCACACCTCCGGCTTCCTACAAGTCCGGCGACAGCATGCGCCCGGATCCGTTTGCCAGTGAAAAGCCGTTACTGGTGATCGACGGCAAGAACGTCGATCAATACAAGGCCTCGCTCACCGCGACCACCGTTGAGCTGGCCAAGCGCTTTCCCACGTTCCATGTGAATGTGTATCCGACCCACCGTACTGTCGCGCTGCCCAAGGCCGTGCTGGACAATGGCGTGAAAAATGCCACCGAGGCCAAGTCCCTGGAAGGCGGCCTGGCCATCGACAACGTACTGCCGGGCGTGCCGTTCCCGATCCCGCAGTCGGGCAACGAAGCGATGTGGAACTTCCTGCTGCGCTATCAGGGGGTGAACATCAACTCCAAGTACGACTCCTGGAACGTCGATTCCGCTGGTGTTGCAAGCCTGGCGACCACCGGACAGGCGTACATTTCCTATCCGATCTACGAGAACCTGGCGCAGCCGATCAGCAGCGCCGACGTCTACTACCAGATGAAACTGTCCTACACCGGCCCTGCGCGTCGTGCTGGCGAAGCGGTGATGCTCAAGGACGCCGCCAACCCGTTGCAGCAGCCACGCCGCGCCTGGCAGTACCTGCCAGGTCAGCGCCGGGTCAAACTGGCGCCCAACCTGGCCTACGACACGCCCAACCCCGGCACCGCCGGCGCCGGCACCTACGACGATGTCTTCGTGTTCAACGGCGCGCTGGACCGCTACGACTGGAAGCTGGTGGGCAAGCAGGAAATGATCGTGCCTTACAACACCTACAAGCTGACCTACGCCCAGGACCCGAAATCGCTGACTACGCCCAATCACCTGGCCCCGGATTACGTGCGCTGGGAGAAACACCGCGTCTGGGTGGTCGAGGGCAATCTCAAGCCCGGCGCGCGGCACATCTATCAGAAGCGCCGCTTCTACCTCGATGAAGACAGCTGGAGCGCCTTGGCCTCCGACCAGTACGACGCCCGTGGCCAGCTCTACCGGGGTTCGTTTGCCTTCCTCAGCCAGAGCTACGACAAGCAGGTGCCGGACTCCACGCCTTTCATGATCTACGACCTGGTCGGCGGCTCCTACAACATCAACGGTGTGGTGGGGCCTTACGGCGGCATCAAGTACATCGATTCGCTCTCCAAGGCGCAGTGGACACCCGAATCCCTGGCCGGTAGCGGCATCCGGTAAAACCGCCTGCGACAAAGCCCCCGTAAGGTCCGCTGCCTGCAGCGGACCTTACGGGCGGCCGGATTGAATCCGGGGCCGCAAGGTCATGCATCCCGGAGCGATTTTCCCAAGAGGAAGCGTTATGTGTTCGTACAAGAAGTACCAGCAACTGGCGTTGGGCATCCTGATTGCCCTGATACAGGGTATCTCCCAGGCATCCGGCTACATCGACGTACTGGATCTGCCGGCCAGTCCAAGCCAACTGGCGGCCAGCAGTCCGTTGTCCGGCATGGCGCGCGCCGGTGACCGACTGATTGCCGTCGGGCAGCGCGGGCACATTCTCTATTCCGATGACTCCGGCAAGCACTGGCAGCAAGCGGCCGTGCCGGTGAGTGCCGACCTCATAGCCGTGAATTTTCCCTCCGCGCTGCAGGGTTGGGCCGTCGGCAACGACGGCGTGGTCCTGCACAGCGATGACGCCGGGGTGACCTGGCATAAACAACTCGATGGCCGCCAGATCGGCGAGCTGTTGGTCAAGCATTATTCCGCACTGGCCAGTGCCGAGCCCGGCAACGAGCAATGGCCGACTTGGGTTGCCGAAGGCCAGCGCCTGACGGAGCAGGGCGCCGACAAACCCTTGCTCGACGTCTGGTTCGCCAACGACAGGCAAGGGTTCGTGGTGGGCGTGTTCAACCTGATCCTGCGCACCGAAGACGGCGGCCGCAGCTGGACGCCTTTGCAGGATCGCACCGACAACCCGCAAGGCCTGCACTTGAACGCCATCGCCTCCTCCGGCGATGCGCTGTACATCGCCGGCGAGCAGGGCCTGCTGCTCAAGTGGGATGAAACCGGGCAACGCTTTGCCGCCGTGCCGACGCCTTATCAAGGCAGCTTCTTCGGCGTTGTCGGTCAACCGGGGGAAGTGGTCGTCTACGGCTTGCGCGGCAACGTGTTGCGCAGCACCGATGGCGGCCGGAACTGGACGAAACTCGAAAGCGACCAGCCAGTGAGCATTACCGCCGGCCTTATCGACGATCACGGCAATTACCGTCTGTTTACCCAGGGCGGGCAGATGCTGGTCAGCCAGGGCGCCAGTGCCCGGCTGACGCTGGCGCAGCAGACCGGCACGGCCCCCGTGACCGGGGCCATCCGGGCGGCCGATGGCACGCTGGTACTGGCGGGCAGCCGCGGTGTACGGACGCTGTCCGCCGTCAAGACTTCCAATCCTTAGAGCGAGAACCCGGATATGGGCCATATCAAACAAGACGCCATGCCGGTGATCCGCGACCTGCGTGACTTCGACCGCCAGTCCGGCAACCGGCTGGAACGACTGGTGTTCAACTTTCGCCCGCTGTTCATGTTGCTGATGGCGTTGGCGACCGTGGTGTTCGGCTACATGGCGCTCACCCGCCTGGAACTGCGCCCCAGCTTCGAGAAGATGATTCCGCAGAGCCAGCCCTACATTCAGAACTTCCTGGAAAACCGCCAGTCACTGCGCGGCCTGGGCAATTCGGTGCGAGTGGTGGTCGAGAACACCCGGGGCGACATCTTCGACCCCGATTACCTGAACGTGCTCAAACAGGTCAACGACCAGCTGTTCCTCACCGAAGGCGTCGACCGCGCCTGGATGAAGTCGCTGTGGAGCCCGTCGGTGCGCTGGACCGAAGTCACCGAGGACGGTTTCCAGGGCGGCCCGGTGATGCCCGATACCTATCAGGGCAAGCCGGAAGAAATCGAACAGCTGCGCCAGAACATCGCCCGCGCCGGCATCGTCGGCAGCCTGGTGGCCAGCGACTTCAAGTCGAGCATGTTGGTCGTGCCACTGCTGGACAAGGCTGCGGCCGGCGGCCGAAGCATCAACTATCACGGCTTTTCGCAGATGCTCGAAGAGCAATTGCGCGACAAGATCGAGTTTGCCGGTGACAGCGCGGCGCGCAAGGCCGGGGAGGAGGGCAAGGGCCCGTATAAGGTACGGGTGATCGGTTTTGCCAAGCTGATGGGCGACCTGATCGATGGCCTGATTCAAGTGATGATGTTCTTCGGCCTGGCCGTGATCACTTCGCTGGTCATTATTTACGCCTATACCCGTTGCGTACGCAGCACGCTGCTGGTGGTCGGCTGCTCACTGATCGCCGTAGTCTGGCAACTGGGCATCGTCGCCTGGCTGGGCTATGCCATCGATCCGTATTCGGTGCTGGTACCGTTCCTGATCTTCGCCATCGGTGTGTCCCACGCGGCGCAGAAAATGAACGGCATCATGCAGGATATCGCCCGTGGCACCCACAAGCTGATCGCCGCGCGCTACACCTTCCGCCGCCTGTTCATTGCCGGCGTCACCGCATTGCTCGCCGACGCCGTGGGCTTTGCCGTACTGATGCTGATCGACATTCCGGTGATCAAGGACCTGGCAATCACCGCCAGCATTGGTGTCGCGGTACTGATCTTCACGTCGCTGCTGTTGATGCCGGTCGCATTGTCCTATGTTGGCGTGGGTGCGAAGGCTGCCGAACGGGCCTTGAGCATCGACACGCGGGCCGACAGGCACAAAGGCTTTGGCAGGCTGTGGGACCTGCTCGACCGTTTCACCACGGCCAGATGGGCCACGGTGGCGGTGCTGGTCGCGGTGCTGATGGGCATCGGTGGCTTCATGATCAGCCTGCACCTGAAGATCGGCGATCTGCAAAGCGGTGCTCCGGAGCTGCGCGCGGACTCGCGCTACAACCGTGACAACGCCTACATCACCCAGCATTACGCGCTGTCGAGCGACCTGTTCGCGGTGATGGTCAAGACAGCGCCCGAAGGCTGCCTGAATTACAAGACCCTGATTCTCGCCGACCGCCTGGCCTGGGCGCTGCAACAGAATCCGGGGGTGCAGGCCACTACCTCGCTGGTCAACGCCGTGCGTCAGATCACCGCCGGCACCTATGAAGGCAACCCCAAGCTCAACAGTATCCAGCGCAACCAGGACGTCCTGAACTACGCCGCGCAACAGGCCTCGGTCAACTCTGCGGAGCTGTTCAACAATGACTGCTCGGTGATGCCGGTGATTGCCTATCTCAAGGACCACAAGGCCGAGACCCTGGATGCCGTGGTCGCCATCGCCGACCGCTTTGCCAGGGAAAACAGCACCGATGATCGGCAATTCCTGCTGGCCGCCGGCACTGCCGGGATCGAGGCGGCCACCAACATCGTGGTGCGCGAGGCCAATCGCACCATGCTGTTCTATGTCTATGCCGCGGTCACGCTGTTCTGCCTGATCACCTTCCGCAGCTGGCGCGCCACGCTGGTGGCGCTGTTGCCGCTGATCCTGACGTCGATTCTCTGCGAGGCCTTGATGGTGGCCATGGGTATCGGCGTGAAGGTGGCGACGCTGCCGGTGATCGCCTTGGGGGTCGGCATCGGCGTCGACTATGCCTTGTACCTGCTCAGCGTGCAGTTGCAGTTCCAGCGCCAGGGCCTGTCACTGTCCCGGGCCTATCGCCAGGCCGTGTCCTTCACCGGCCGGGTTGTCGCGCTGGTGGGCATCACCCTGGCGGCCGGCGTGGTGTGCTGGGTCTGGTCGCCGATCAAGTTCCAGGCAGACATGGGCATCCTGCTGACCTTCATGTTCCTGTGGAACATGCTCGGGGCGCTGATCCTGATTCCCGCCTTGTCGTACTTCCTGTTGCGTGAACCGGCGCCGCAACGCACCGCCTCCAGCGCCCCCGACACCGTGCAAAAAACACGCACGCATGCTCTGACCACTCCTGAGTAAAGCCACTATGTCCGACTACAAAGCCCCCTTGCGCGATATGCGCTTCATTCTCAACGAAGTGTTCGAGGCGCCCCGTCTATGGGCGAAATGGCCCGCTCTGGCCGAGGTCATCGATGAGCAGACCGCGACGGCAATCCTGGAAGAAGCCGGCAAGATCAGTGCCGACGTGATCGACCCGATCAATCGCATTGGCGATGAGCAAGGCTGCACCTGGAGCAACGGCTCGGTCAGTGCCCCGCAAGGTTTCGCCGCCGCCTACCAGGCGTTCGCCGAGGGCGGCTGGGTGGGTGTCGGCGGTGATCCGCGCTTCGGTGGCATGGGCATGCCCAAGGCCATTTCGGCGCAGGTCGAAGAAATGGTCAACTCGGCGGGGCTGTCGTTCGGCCTGTACCCGATGCTGACCGCCGGTGCGTGCCTGTCGATCAATGCCCATGCCAGCGAGGCACTCAAGCAACGCTACCTGCCGAATCTGTACGCCGGTGTCTGGACCGGTTCCATGTGCCTGACCGAAGCCCACGCCGGCACCGATCTGGGGATGATCCGCACCCGGGCCGAACCCCAGGCCGACGGCAGTTACAGCCTCAGCGGCAGCAAGATCTTCATCACCGGCGGCGAGCACGACCTGACCGAGAACATCATCCACCTGGTGCTGGCGCGGCTGCCGGACGCACCCGCCGGGCCGAAAGGCATTTCGCTGTTCCTGGTGCCCAAGGTCCTGGTCAATGACGACGGTTCCCTGGGGGAACGCAATTCGCTGTCCTGCGGCTCGATCGAGCACAAGATGGGTATCAAGGCGTCCGCCACCTGCGTGATGAACTTCGACGGCGCGACCGGCTGGATCGTCGATGCACCGAACAAGGGCCTGGCGGCGATGTTCACCATGATGAACTACGAACGTCTTGGCGTCGGCATCCAGGGCCTGTCGCTGGGCGAGCGCTCCTACCAGAACGCGGTCGACTATGCCCGCGAACGCTTGCAGAGCCGTGCACCGACCGGTCCCCAGGCCAGCGACAAAGCGGCCGACCCGATCATCGTGCATCCAGATGTGCGCCGCATGCTGCTGACCATGAAGGCCTTGAACGAAGGCGGGCGGGCCTTCTCCACCTATGTGGCGATGCAACTCGATACCGCCAAACTCAGTGAGGATGCGGCAGCCCGCAATCGGGCCCAGGAACTGGTGTCGCTGCTCACCCCGGTGGCCAAGGCATTCCTCACCGACATGGGGCTGGAAACCACGGTGCATGGCCAGCAGATCTTCGGCGGTCACGGCTACATTCGTGAATGGGGGCAGGAGCAACTGGTGCGCGATGTGCGCATCACGCAGATTTACGAAGGCACCAACGGCATCCAGTCACTGGACCTGGCGGGACGCAAGATCGTCGGCAGCGGCGGGGCGCTCTACCGATTGTTCGCCGCCGAGATCCGTCACTTCAGTGCCAACGCCTGTGCAAGCCTGGATGAGTTCACCCGGCCGTTGAATGCCGCCCTCGACACCCTTGACGAGCTGACTGCGTGGCTGCTGGACCGGGCCGGGAACAATCCGAACGAAATCGGTGCCGCTTCGGTCGAGTACCTGCAGGTGCTGGGCTACACCGCGTATGCCTACATGTGGGCGCTGATGGCGAAGGCGGCCAAGGGCCGGCAGGCCGAGGATGACTTCTACGTCGGGAAACTGAGCACTGCGCGCTTTTACTTCGCCCGCCTGTTACCACGTATCCATTCGTTGAGTGCTGCGGCCATGGCCGGCAGCGAGTGCCTCTATCAACTGGATGCAGCGCAGTTCTGACTGCCGGACCGACGCAATTCACAAGGACCAGGAACACCCACCATGATGGCCACAAAAATAATTCCGCCCGCCGACGGCGCCTATGCCTACCCACTGCTGATCAAGCAACTGCTGCTGTCCGGGGTGCGCTATGAACCGGGTCGGGAAATCGTGTATGCGGACAAACTTCGCTACGACTACCGGACCCTCAATCAGCGCATTCGGCGGCTCGCCAACGCCTTGACCGCCGCCGGCGTCAAGGCTGGCGATACGGTCGCGCTGCTCGACTGGGACAGTCATCGCTACCTTGAATGCTTTTTCGCCGTGCCGATGATCGGTGCGGTGCTGCATACCGTGAACATTCGCCTGTCGCCGGATCAGGTGCTGTACACCATGAACCACGCCGAAGACGATCTGGTGCTGGTGCATGACGACTTCCTGCCGCTGATCGAGCAGATCCGCGGGCGGCTCGATACCGTCAAGGGCTTCGTGCAGTTGACGGACGGCGTGCCGGCCCACACTCAGGTGCCGATGCTGGGGGAATACGAAAACCTGCTGTCCTGTGCTGCGGACCACTACTCATTCCCGGACTTCGACGAAAACTCGGTGGCCACGCTGTTCTACACCACCGGCACCACCGGCCTGCCAAAAGGGGTGTACTTCACCCACCGCCAACTGGTGCTGCACACCCTCAATGCCGTCGGCACGCTGGGCGTCTATCAGGGCCAGCCGCTGCTGCGCTCCGATGACGTGTACATGCCCATCACGCCGATGTTTCACGTGCATGCCTGGGGTGTGCCGTATGTGGCGACGCTGATGGGGCTCAAGCAGGTTTACCCAGGGCGCTACGAGCCCAACAGCCTGGTCAGGCTCTACCGCGACGAAGGCGTGACCTTCTCCCACTGCGTGCCGACCATCCTGCAAATGATCCTGGGGTGCGAGGCAGCGACGCAGACCCGGTTCGATGGCTGGAAAATGCTCCTGGGCGGCAGCGCGCTGACGCTGGGCATCGCCAGCGAGGCGAGCGCCAGGGGCATCCACGTGCACAGCGGTTACGGCATGTCGGAAACCTGTCCGTTGCTGTGCCTGACGTACATGCGCGAAGCCGACCTTGAGCAACCCCGGCAAGCGCAACTGAGCCAGCGCATCAAGACCGGCGTCGCGGTGCCGATGGTCGACCTGGAAATCGTCGATGCCAGCGGTAATGCCGTTGCCCATGACGGTGAGTCGCTGGGGGAAATCGTGGTCCGCGCACCCTGGCTGACCCAGGGTTACCTGAAAGAACCGCAAAAGGGCGCCGAGCTGTGGCAGGGCGGCTGGCTGCACACCGGCGACATGGCCTCCATCGACGCCCTGGGCGGCGTGGAGATCAAGGATCGCATCAAGGACGTGATCAAGACCGGCGGGGAGTGGATCAGCTCCCTTGAACTGGAAAGCCTGCTCAGCGAACACCCGGCCGTCCTGTCGGTCGCGGTCGTGGGCATCAACGATGAACAATGGGGCGAACGGCCCATGGCGCTGGTGGTGGCCGAACCGGGCCTCTACCTCGACCGCCGGATGCTGGAAACTCACTTGCAGCAGTTTGTCGACGCTGGCCGCATCAACAAGTGGGCGATTCCCAAACAGTTCAAGTTCGTCGCCGAAATCCCCAAGACCAGCGTCGGCAAGATCAACAAGAAGCTGATCCGCGAAAGCGAAATCAGTTGATCGTGCACTTGTTTTTCATTGCTTGAGTGTCGCTGGCACAGGTCGCCGGGTCGGTCATCATGACCGGCCCGGTTTTTTTTTGAGTCAGACATTGCCTATATGTGTCTCGGTATTTGAGCCAAGAGAACCCCCGATGGATAAGCGTTCCAACGGGGGGACCGACTGATGGTTAAGCAAAGTGGGCGTTATCTCTTGGCGAGAATCGCTGCCATCTCTGGCTCATCCAGATGATCCAGCGCGCGCTCCACCATCAAATGCACCCCGTCGGCCATGCGACTGAGCGCCAGGGCTACGGAGCGGCGCGAACCGTCCACATCGTCGGCCAGGTCGGCGGCAATGGCGCTGATGGACAGCAAGTCTTCCGAGGCGTTAGCCAACAGTGCTTCGGTGTTGATATCCGGGCAGACGCTGAAAAGTTGGCCGTTGCGTTTCGTGGGTTTCTTTCCGGCGGGCGGGAAGTGGTGGTCGAGGGCGCGCTCGGCGGCGTCGTGGAGTTTTTTTGAATCGAGGCTTTCGTAGGGCGATGCCGGATCGGATTCCGGCGGGTTTGGAGTGACCTTGAACATGATCTTCAATTCCTAAGTGATGCCGACACCCATTCGCGACTAAACGAAGGGGGTGGCGGCTGTACGCAGGTTAGTCGGACCGGGGAATTGAAGAAGCCGGCGCACCCGAAGGTGCCCTACGCACAGCCACCATCAAATGCAGATAGGAAATATCTGCCTGATGACCGCTTGTGCAACTTCAATTACCAGCGAGCGACTAAACCCGACCACTGATGGGCAGTGGCAGGGAAACGATAGAGTCGGGGGGCCAATGTGCACAAGCCGGCGGATTCTGGCGTAACCGTAGGCAACGGCACAAGCTCTTGTAGCTTTCACGAAGTAAATCCGACGGTGTTTAAACAAGCGCTGCTCGGTGGTGTTTAATTGGCGGAAAATCCTTGAGTTGGAAGTGAACACGGAACGGTATTCGCAAACCCTGTCGGGTTTATCAACTTCAATTGCGTAATTGCGCTAACAAGCGGCTGATGGGATTGATGTAGGAATGTCCGCTTACTCCGGTCAGGCGCTTCCAGTATTTCAGGGTGTTACATCGTAGGCTCTAAAGGCCTTTTTGGCGGCATACCGCGCCACTCTTCAGCAGAGAGCGTGCGAACCGTTGCGCAGGTATGATGGAAAAAAAAACGACGGGCAAGCAGATGGATCGATACGCGCTACGCGATTGGCTACCCCACGAAAAGCCGTCTCTGCCGGGTTCGCCGTCGACACCTTTGCACTCCAATCCCAAACGCTTGGCCTATGGGGCCGTTGGCTTGCTGGTGGCCATCACCGGCGGGCTGGGCAATGCGCTGGTCACGGCAAACCTGCAGTTTCTGCAGGGTGCGCTGGGTGCCACTACCGCCGAAATGGCCTGGTTGCCGGCCGCCTATGTCATGACCAATGTCTCGATGAACCTGTTGTTGGTGAAGTTCCGCCAGGAGTTCGGGCTGCGGGCGTTCACGGAGGTGTTCCTGCTGTTGTACGCCCTGGTGACCTTCGCCCACCTGTTCGTCAACGACCTGAACTCGGCGATTGCTGTCCGGGCGGCCCACGGGATGGTGGGCGCGGCGTTGAGTTCGCTGGGGCTGTACTACATGATCCAGGCCTTCCCGGCCAAATGGCGGATGAAAGCCCTGGTGCTCGGGTTGGGGGCGTCACAGCTGGCCCTGCCATTGGCGCGGATCTTTTCCGAAGACCTGCTGCAAATTGCAGAGTGGCGCGGCCTGTACCTGTTCGAACTGGGCCTGGCGCTGGCGGCAATGGGCTGCGTGGTGATGCTCAAGCTGCCACCGGGCGACCGCTTCAAGACGTTCGAACCGCTCGATTTCCTCACGTTCACGATTTTGTCCGGGGGCGTGGCACTGCTGTGTGCGGTGCTGTCGCTGGGGCGCATCGACTGGTGGCTGGAAGCGCCGTGGATCGGCATGGCCCTGTCGGCCTCCATCGTCCTGATCATCGCCGGGCTTGCCATCGAACATAACCGCAGCAACCCCTTGCTGATGACGCGCTGGCTGGGCAGCGGCGCGGCAATTCGCATGGCGGTGGCGGTGACACTGATACGCATGGTCACGTCCGAGCAGTCCACCGGTGCGGTGGGTTTTCTGCAGGCGCTGAACATGAGCAGCGAGCAGATGCGCAGTCTCTATTGGGTCATGCTGCTGGGGGCCATGTCGGGGCTCGCCGTCAGCGCCCTGACGATCCATCCGCAGCATCTGTTCATGCCCCTGATCGTTTCCCTGGCCCTGATGGCCACCGGTTCGTTCATGGACTGCTGGTCGAGCAACCTGACCCGCCCGGAACAGATGTACCTGAGCCAATTCCTGCTGGCCTTCGGCGGGACGTTTTTTCTCGGGCCGACCATGGCGCTGGGCACCCGCAACGTGGTCACCAATCCGCGTAACCTGGTGAGCTTTTCGGTGCTGTTCGGGATCTGCAACAACCTTGGGGGGCTGATTGGCGCGGCACTGCTGGGCACCTTTCAGATCGTTCGGGAAAAATTTCATTCCAGCGTCATCGTCGAGCAACTGACGATGCTCAATCCGCTGGTGCTCAGCCGGGTACAGAGCGGCGCCGCGGCTTATAGCGGGATCATTGTCGACCCGTCGCTGCGCACCAATGTCGGGACCCGGGTGCTGGCCGCAGCGGCGACGCGCGAGGCCAACATACTGGCTTATAACGATGTCTTCATTTTGATCGGCAGCATCGCGATACTGACCATGATCTGGATTTTCATCCGCAGCCTGTGGCTGTGGAACGCCAACCGGTCCGTGGATGCGGCCCGAACCCCTGACCCTGGCCACGGCTCCACGAACCGATGAACGAACCCATTTCCACGACCACCAATGCCATCGCGTCCACCCCCGAGGGTGTCGAGCCATCGGCCAATGCTGCCACCGGGCCGCGATCCTTGCGGGTACGCATCCTGTCTTCGGTGATGTTCGCTTGCGTCGCCATCGTCGGTGTATTGGTGGTGCTCTATGCCTGGCAGTTGCCGCCATTCAGCAGCGCCATCGTCAGCACCGAGAATGCGGTGGTACGAGGGCAGGTCACTATCATCGGCCCGCAATTGAGCGGTTATGTGTTTGAAGTGCCCGTGCAGGACTTCCAGTTCGTCAAGGCCGGGGACTTGCTGGTGCGCCTGGATGACCGGATCTACAAGCAACGGCTGAACCAGGCGCTGGCGCAACTGGAACAGCAAAAAGCCGCACTGGCCAACAACCTGCAGCAACGCAAGAGCGCCGAGGCGACCATCCTCCAGAGGCAGGCGACCATCGCCAACAGTGACGCACAGGCACGCAAGAGCCAGGCGGACCTGCGCCGCAACGAAGAGCTGATCCGTGACGGCTCGGTGTCTCACCGCGACCTGGATGTGACCCGTGCCGCCAACGCCCAGGCCGTCGCGCTGCTGGCCGAGAGCAATGCGGCACTGGAAATCGCCAGGCAGGACTTGCAGACCGTGATTGTCAATCGGGCCTCGCTGGAGGCGTCGGTTCTCAGTGCCCAGGCGGCGGTGGAGCTGGCGCGTATCGATCTGGACAATACCCGTGTCGTGGCCCCGCGCGACGGCCAACTGGGGCAGATCGGCGTTCGCCTGGGGGCGTACGTCAACTCGGGCGCGCAATTGATGGCGCTGGTGCCGGATACGCTGTGGGTGATTGCGAACATGAAGGAAACCCAGATGGATAATGTCCGCGTCGGTCAGCCGGTATCGTTCACCGTCGATGCGCTCAACCACTTGCAGTTGCACGGTCATGTGCAGCGTATTTCTCCGGCGACCGGTTCGGAATTTGCGCTGTTGCAATCGGACAACGCCACCGGAAACTTCGTGAAAATCGCCCAGCGCGTTCCGGTGCGCATCACCGTGGACCCCGACCAGGCCGAGCTTCAGCGCTTGCGGCCGGGGATGTCGGTGGTGGTGAGTATCGATACTGGCAAAGAGGAGGAGGGTGAGCGTCGGCAAGCGCCCACCCGGAAATGACCCGCCATCGATGGCCGACATCGATCAGCAGCAGGGCGACGAGCTATCGATGAATCGCCGCGTAGGATTTACCCAGGTCGCTGGCCCAGCCATCGAGCACGAGCTTGAGGTTATCGGCGGTCATGACCTGTTTGTCGTTCTCCAGCGGTACGCCCGTGCCCTTGCGCACGACTTCGGCCACCACAGCCCCGGTCTCACCATCCTGGAATGACACTTCGGTCGCGATTTCACTGTCCTGATCACGGATGCCGGTGGCGGTGCTCACGCCGGCAGCGACCAACGTGATCGGTAGCCATTCATAAAACCGCAGGCCCTGGGTACTGGCGGCGACCCGGGTAATGGCCGGCCTGACCACCAGGGTATCCGGGCCGGGCTTTGGCGCCAGGTGCACGACCTTGCCCAGTTCGGACCTGAGCGCCGCATCGTAGTAACCGGTCACGCTGGAGAGGGTACTTTGCGGAATGCGCTCGGTCGGCTCGGCCTTGGGATAGAACTGACTGGGGGCCAGGTAGACTTGCGTATAGCGCCCTCTGGTCAATTGGGGGCTGACCCAACTCAGAATGGTTTGTCCCGAGGGCGCCTGGTGTTCTGTCAGCACGCTATAGTCTTGCAGAAATCCCGTGTACATCCCCGGTTCGACTTTTTTGCTGCTGCATGCCGACAGGCTCAGGGTGGTTGCGAACAACAGCGACAGCGAACGAATGCGTGTCATCAATGCGATTCCTTTTACGGCTCGATGTCCCGCGCTTTTCAGGCGGGGGTGTAGGTTAGCGGGGTGTTTTGCGAACACTCGATGTGCAACTGGCCATGGCTCATGATCCAGTGGATGAGGTCGGCGGTGGCGATGGAATGGGCGTATTCCACCCAATGGGCACAGGTCGGGCTGTAACATTCGAAGTAGCGGCGCAGGACGACCCGACTGCGATCGTTGGTCAGCCCCAGGCAAAACTGCTGGAAGAGTATCGGCGTATCCTCACCCGGTGACGTGCTGCGCTGGCTCAGGACCAGGCGACGCTGGCTGTCGTCTCTCTCGGCGGTGTACTTGCTGTTCAAATCCTTCATGGAAGCCCCCTGCATTGGAATGCGAGAAGGTTGCCCGAAGGGTTTTGCCCGACGATGTCCGGTTGATGTCTGCCTGGCAGAAATGTTGCTCGATTGAAATATATGACCCGGACCGCGGAATGGTTTTAGAGTCGCACCTTTTTCGGCCCCGAGGATCCTGTGACCGTGAGCAGACTGCTGATCGTCGACGACGATTTGGAAATTCTGTCCCTGCTGAAGAAGTTCTTCGTTCAGCATGCCTATGAGGTGGACGTGGCCCCCCATGGCGAGGCCATGTGGGCGGCGATAGCGCAGAATCGACCCGACACCATCATCCTCGACCTGATGCTGCCCGGTGAAGGTGGCCTGAGCCTGTGCCAGAAAGTGCGCAGCCAGACGGGCATCCCGATCATCATGCTGACGGCCATGGGCGAGCTGAGCGATCGTATCGTCGGCCTGGAACTGGGGGCGGACGACTATGTGACCAAGCCCTTTGCGCCCCGGGAGTTGCTGGCCCGCCTGCGCGCCGTGCAGCGTCGGGCCGGTGAGGTCAAGGCCAGCGGGACAGAGCCGTCACGGCCGCTCATCGCCTTCGCCGGCTGGAGCCTGGATATCACCAGTCGCGAGTTGCGCTCACCCGAAAACGTGATGATTCCGTTGTCCGGTGGCGAGTTCGACTTGTTGGTCGTGTTCCTCGAACATCCCCAGCGCATTCTCACCCGCGAGCAACTGATCGACCTGACACACGGCCGGGCTCATGACGCGTTTGATCGCAGCATCGATGTTCAGGTCAGCCGACTGCGGCGAAAGATAGAGCCGGACAGCAAGCGCCCGGACCTGATCCGCACCGTACGCAATGGAGGCTATATGTTCACCGCCAAAGTGGCCCGTTCATGATTGGTCGACTCCTTCGCCATGACACCTTGCGGCGCCGGATTGCCCTGACCATCATTGCGGCGATGGCCGCCTCGCTGGCCCTCAATGCCTTGTTCGTTCAGGTGGCGGGTATCTGGGCCCGTCCGCCGATCGAGCGCACCGGCCTGCTGGAGCAGATTGCCGCGACCACACGGGTGATCGAAGCCGCGCCCGTTCCCTTGCGCCCGCAACTGGCCAGCGCGGCGAGCAGCCCGATTCTGGAAGTCTTGTGGAGCCCCCATCGGGAGTCCTTCGGGCTGCCCTCGGGTGGCACGCATGTCGAGGCGGGGAAGATGCCGGTGTTGCAACAATTGCTGGGGGAGGATAGAGAAATCGATGCGTTCAACCCCGGCGACTGGCCAGGCGAAAGCCCCCAGGCCCGGTATGTAGCGCTCGTACGACTCGTCGATGGCAGCTGGTTGTCGTTCACGCCCCCCGAGCGCAGCTGGGGTCTGGATGCACCCACGCGGATCGCGGTGATCATTGTCCTGGGGTTGATCGCAACGCTGTTGGTTGCCTGGATCGCCACGCGCCAGTTGGCCAACCCGTTGCAGCGTTTCGCCAGTGCCGCCAGGCGTTTCGGTGGCGACCTGCGCGCACCGCCGATCAAAATCGAAGGCCCCTTCGAGATTCGCCAGGCCATCATCGCCTTCAACACCATGCAGGCGCAGATCCAGCATTTCATCGGCGAGCGCACGCATATGCTCGCGGCCATTTCCCACGACTTGCGTGCGCCGCTGACACGGATGCGCTTGCGCTGCGAGTTCATGGAGGACCTGGATCACCAGCACAAGCTGATACGCGATGTCCAGGAGATGCAATCGATGATCGATTCCGCCCTGGCCTTTTTCCGCGAAGACACCCATGTGGAGCAAACCACGGCGTTCGACCTGTCGGAATTGCTGCAAACCATCGTCGATGACTTTCGTGACCAGGACATCTTGGTCGACTTCAGCGGCCCTGCGCACCTTGTCTATGACGGTCGGCCGCTGGGTATCAAGCGGGTAATCGTCAACCTGCTGGAAAATGCCGCCAAGTATGGGTTGCGCCCCCGGGTTTCACTCAGTCACGACCGCCAATGGGTGCGCATCGAAGTCAGCGACGAGGGACCGGGTATTCCTGAAGCGGCGTTGCAAAGGGTGTTCGACCCCTTCGTCCGCCTGGAAACCTCGCGCAGCCGTGATACCGGCGGGGTAGGACTGGGACTGTCGTCGGCGCGAGCGATTGTGCGCGATCAGGGCGGGGAACTGACCCTGAGCAATCGCCAAGGCTCAGGGTTGGTGGCGCAGGTCGAGCTGCCCATCAAGGATTAGGGCAGGGCCGCTGCGTTTTCCTCGTGCTACTCCAACACCGGCATCGACTCGTCAGGTGCCTGCAGCTTCGGGCTCTTGATGATCAACAACAGCGGCATCACCGCCAGCGACAGCAGCATCAGCAGCTTGAAGTCGTCCAGGTACGCGATCCAACTGGCTTGCACGGTGATCATCGAATCCAGTGTTCCGCGCCCGGACGCGATCATCGGGTCCAGGTAATGCTTGATCGGCCAGGCTTCGAAAGCCCGGTTGAAAGGCGTGACCCAGGCACCGATTTGCGCGTGGTTGACCTGGATATTCTGCGCAAGGAGCACGGTCACGATGGAGATCCCGACACTGGAACCGACGTTTCGCGACAGGCTGTAGAGCCCGGTGCCTTCGGCACGCAAGTGGGCCGGCAAGGTCGCGAAGGCCACCGTCGTCAATGGCACGAACAGCAGCCCCAGGCTGGTGCCTTGAATGAAACCGACCCAGACAATCGTCTGCATCGACACACTGGGTGTCCAGCCGGTCATCAGCCACATCGACAGCGCCGACAATCCCAGGCCCGTCGCCAGTATCAGGCGTGTATCGATTTTGCCCAGCAGCCGGCCCGCCAGGAACATGGTCAGCATTGTTCCCAACCCGCGTGGGCCCATCGCCATTCCGGCGGTCAGCACCGGATAGCCCATCAGGTTCTGCAGGTAAGGCGTCATCAAGGCCAGCGAGGCCAGGTAGGTAATGCCGACGATGAATATGAAGATCACGCTGACCGAAAAGTTGCGGTCCTTGAATAGATTCGGGCTGATGAAGGGCGCATCGCTGGTGAAGGTATGGACCAGGAATACGTAGGTGGCGGCGATGGCCACCACCGCTTCGATCAGGATTTCACCGGAAGAAAACCAGCCCAGCTGTTCGCCACGGTCCAGGAACAGTTGCAGGGCCAGGATCGCCACACTCAGCGAGCCGAACCCCAGCCAGTCCAGGCGCGACGAAGCGTCGGCCGGGGTTTCGCGCACGTAAGAAAGGATTCCGGCCAGGGCCAGCATGCCAATGGGCACGTTGATGAAAAACACCCAGCGCCAGCTGAAGTTTTCGGTCAGCCAGCCACCGAGCATCGGACCCAGCACGGGGCCGACCATGACCGAGACACCGAACAGCGCCATGGCCGAACCACGCTCCTTGAGGCTGTACATATCCAGCAAAATGCCCTGGGACAAGGGCACCAATGCCGCCCCCGCCAGGCCCTGCATCAGCCGGAACAGGATGATTTCTTCGAGCGATTGCGCCACCCCGCAAAGAATCGACGAGACGACAAAACCGACAATCGCCCACAGCAGCACGCGCTTGCGACCGAAACGCCTGGCGAGAAAGGCTGAAGGCGGCGTCATGATCGCCGCCGCGACGATGTAGGAAGTCAGCACCCAGTTAATCTGATCGGAGCTGGCCGAGATGCTGCCCTGCATATAGGGCAGGGCGACGTTGGCGATGGTCGTGTCCAGCGCTTGCATGATCACCGCCAGCACGACGCAGGCGGTGATCATCCCGCGGTGGGAGACCGGCTCGTGGGCGGCCGGCTCATTCATGGCCGGCAGCCTGGCTGGCAACCGCCCCCGAGAACATCTCCGGAAGACCACGGGCCTTGCCGGTATCGATCTGCGCCTCAACGCTCATGCCGGTGCGTAGAGGCGGTTTCTGGTCGGAATCATCGATGCTGATGCGCACGGGAATGCGCTGCACCACCTTGACCCAGTTGCCGGTGGTGTTCTGTGCAGGCAGTAGCGAGAAGCTCGAGCCCGATGCCGGGCTGATGCTTTCAACCGTGCCGTGCCATTCGACCCCCGGGTAGCTGTCCACCCGGATCTCGACAGGTTGGCCGGGTTTCATATGGGTCAGTTCGGTTTCCTTCGGAGACGCTGCAACCCACAGGTGATCGGCCGACACCAGGCTCAAACCCGATTGTGGCGGTTGCAGGTAGGCGCCGACCTGCAGCGAGTCGACGTTGGTCACAATGCCATCGAACGGAGCCCTGACCACGGAGTTGCTCAGGTTGCGCTGGGCTTCGTCGACAGCCGCCTGCGCTTGCAGGTAGCTAGGGTGTTGTTCGACGGGCGTATCGATGTGCCCGCCCAACTGTGCCAGTACCGTCTGTGCCTTGGCCCTGGCGACGGCGATTCGTTGCCGGGTGCTGTCGAGCGCGTGTTTGGCCTCGTCGTAGTTGGTTTTGGACACGGCAGAAACGCTGAGCAGGGTTTGCTGGCGCTGGAAACTGGTCTGGTAGTACGGCAGGTCGATTTGTGCCTGATCGATTTCAGCCAATGCCTGGTTGTAATTGGCCTTGAGGTTGAGGATCTGGTTGCGCACATTGCCCAACTGCGCCCTGGCGCTGGCCAGGGCAATGTCGAACGGCGCGTGCTTCAAGGTGAACAGCACCTGGCCCCGGGTGACCTGCTGGTTGTCCTTGACATCGACAGAGGCCACCAGACCTGAGACATCGGTGGACACCCCCACGCGATCGGCCTGGATGTAGGCGTTGTCGGTTGAAATGATCTGACCACCCGTGACGTACAGGTAACCGGCGACCATTAGCCCGACGGGGAGCAACGCAAACAGCGCGGTTCGCGCGCGCTGGCGTACGGGGCGGGCAGGTGGCGTGCCGTTTCGTTCGCCGTCGCGGCTGTCCGGTGTTGTTTTGGGGGCTTCGGTCGAGGCGGGCGCTTCCATCCGCGAGACCGCAGGCCTGGCGAACGACTCGGCGGGCGACTTCAGGTTTTGATCAGTCATGATGGGCCTCTTCTTCGATGGGAAGGCTGCAGGCCTCGATCAGATTGGACCTGACGCGCTTCATCATTTGCAGCAGCAGCTGGCTTTCCTCTTCCGAGAATCCCTGGGTGGCTTCCAGGCGTGTCGATTGACCCATTTCGCGCATCAGCTCCAGCAGCGGGTGGGCTTGTGTCGTCAAGAACAGCAGCGACAGGCGCCGGTCGGTGGGATGGCGGCGGCGTTCGATCAACCCGCGCTCGGCCATTTTGTCCAGTAGGCGCACCAGGGTGATCGACTCCAGCTCCAGCAAATCCGCGAGCCCTTTTTGGTGAATCCCTTCGTGCTTGGACAACATGGCCAGCACTTGCCACTGCGAACGGGTAAGTCCCAGGTGTCGCGCTCGCTGCTCAAAGCGCTTGCGCATCAACCTGGCGCTGTCGTGGAGGGCGAAACCCAATGTCAATGTGTCGGTCATGGCGAGATCTGTCGCGGGATAGTTAGCTCATCATAGTTGAGCTTGTGATTAGCGTGCTATCTATTTTTGCTGAATGTTTCCCTCTTGCCGCGAGGACACAAATCAGCCCGGGCAATACCGGGTAAACCGTCAATTGGATCGCCTTCCGCGAACTGACAACCCCAGCGTGCTGAACTACGCTGCCGTACACAGATCCAGCCACCGTGATTGTCGATAAAGGAATCCGCGACATGTCCGATTTCTTGCTGCATGCCTTGCGCAACGACCCGGAAATCGCGGTGTTCCTGGCCATTGCGCTGGGCGTGTTCATCGGCCGGGTGCATATCGGCAGTTTTCATCTGGGGTCGGTGGCCGGGGCCTTGTTGATGGGGTTGCTGATCGGCCAGATAGGCCTGGAAGTCCCCACGGGGCTGAAGTCGGTGTTCTTTGTGCTGTTCATCTACGCGGTCGGTTTCAAAAGCGGGCCGGAGTTCTTTGGCAGTCTCAATCGCGGCACGCTCAAGCTGGTGGTGCTGTCGGTGGTGCTGTGCGCGACGGCGCTGGGGACGATCCTGGCGATGAACGCGCTTTTCCATTTCGACGCCGGCTTCACCGCCGGGCTCGGGGCAGGAGCACTGACCGACACGGCGATCATGGGTACGGCCACCAGCGCCATCAATCAATTGGCAATCGATGCGGCGGCCAAGGCTCAACTCAACAGCCACATGGCAATCGCCTACGCCATCACCTACCTGTTCGGCACCATCGGCCTGATCGTGTTCGTCGGCAGCGTCGCGCCGAAGCTGCTGGGTGTCGATCTGAAGGCCACGGCACGAGAATTGGAACTGGAGCTGGGGATTGCCAGGGAAGAAGACGCGATCACCGTGCCCTACACGCGCATCGTCGTGCGCGCCCATCAGGTGGCGAGCAACGGACAGGCCGATGGCCAGCGCATTCTCGATCTCGAACGCCAGCACGACGCCCTGAGCATCGAACGGGTGGTGCGCGCGGGCCGGATCATCGACCGCGATGAAGGCCTTGTCCTGATGGAGGGCGACGTGGTCGGTGTGTATGCCTTGCGCGAGGCGGTGGGGACGCTCAGCCACTGGATCGGGCCGGAGATCGACCACCCCGAGTCGCTGTCCTTCCCGACCCGCCAGGCGGATATCGTGCTGACGTCCGCGAAGTTTGCGGGAAAGACGATGCATGACATCAGGGCCCGACTGGAAAGCGCGCATCGGCTGGGCTGCTTCGTCAACGCCATCACTCGACAGGGCTACGACTTGCCTTTGCTGCCCAACACCGTATTGCGCCGCGGCGACGTCATTACCCTCACCGGGCGCACCGTCAGCGTCGAAGCCATCGCCCGGCAACTGGGGCGCATTCGAGAAAGCAACTATAAAAGCGATATCGCCATACACGCCCTGGGGATGGTGCTGGGCTCGTTGCTCGGACTTTTGTCGACCCATGTCGGCATGATCCCGGTGGAACTGGGTATCGGCGGGGGCGTACTGGTCGCGGCATTGGTGATCGGCTGGTACAACTCGCGGCACCCGGAAATCGGTGCCTTGCCGCCGGCGGCACAATGGGCGTTTTCCGAATTCGGGTTGACGGCGTTCGGTGCGGTGGTGGGGTTGCTGGCAGGTCCGGCCGCCTTCACGGCCATGAAGGAGCAGGGGCTGGCACTGTTGTTTTCCGGCGCTGTGGTGACCATCGTGCCGCCGCTGGTGGCACTGTACGTCGGCCGATATGTGCTGCGGCTGCACCCGATGATTCTGTTCGGCGGCCTGGCTGGCGCCCAGACGGAAGCGGCCTCGATGAACAAGATCATCGAGCAATCGGGCAGCAATACCCCGGTCATCGGTTTCACCGTGTGCTACGCGATTTCCAACGTGCTGCTCGCGGTTTGCGGGCCGATCATCATCTTTGTCGTTGCCGGCTAGCAGAGCGCCCATTGAGCATGGGCGCAACTGGCCAGGGCTCTACTTGGCTTGAGCGTTGTTTTTCTCTTCGATTTTCTGGTCCACGGCAGCCCGGATCTGGTCAATGCTGAAGCTGGCCGGTTTCTGCGAGGGCGGGAAATCGACGAACGTCTGGAGGAATCGTGCCGATTTGGTCACCGCCACGCCGGCGAGGTAAGCGTTTTTGGTCAACCAGTCGTAATACTGATCGGAGACCTGATCGGCGCGTTCGTACGGGTCCATGCGCAGGTTGAAAATCTTCGGAACGCGCAACGGCGTGAACGGGTTGCTCCAGACCTCGAACCCACCGGGTGTGCGTTGCTCGGCGAACACCGCTTTCCAGTTGTCGAAACGCATCGCCACCAGCATGCCGTCATCATTGAAGTAGTAGAACTCGCGACGTTCTCCCTTTGGTTGCTGCCCGGTCAGGTACGGCAACTGGTTGTAGCCATCCAGATGCACCTTGAAGCTGGTGCCTCCGGCAACCGGCGCCCACCCCTTGAGCAGCTTGTTCTTCACGTCGGCATCGCCTGCCGCCGCCAGAAGGGTGGGGAACCAGTCCATGCCGGAGAACATCTCGTTGGACACGCCACCGGCCTTGATCTTGCCCGGCCAGCGGACAAGGGCAGGGACCCGATAGGCGCCTTCCCAGTTGGAGTTCTTTTCACTGCGAAACGGCGTGGTCGCGGCGTCCGGCCAGGAAAACTGGTTCGGACCGTTGTCGGTGGTATAGACAACGATGGTGTTGTCGCTGATTTTCAAGTCATCGAGGGTTTTCAGCAGTTTGCCGACGTCGCCGTCATGTTCGAGCATGCCGTCGGCGTATTCGTTGCCGGGCATTCCGCTCTGGCCCTTCATCGAGTCGCGCACGTGGGTGAACAGGTGCATGCGCGTGGTGTTCATCCAGACGAAGAACGGCTTGTCCGACTTGGCCTGTTTCTCGATGAACGCCTGCGCGGCGGCAGTGGTTTCGTCGTCGATGGTTTCCATGCGCTTGGTGGTCAGCGCGCCGGTGTCCTCGATCTTGCCGTCGGCGTAACTGTGAATCACGCCCCGTGGCGATCGGGTCTTGACGAAGTCCGGATCATCCTTGGGCCAGTAGGGGCGTTCGGGTTCTTCCTCGGCATTGAGGTGGTAGAGGTTGCCGAAGAACTCGTCGAAACCGTGATTGGTGGGCAGGAACTCATCGCGATCACCCAGGTGGTTCTTGCCAAACTGGCCGGTGGCGTAGCCCAGGGACTTGAGCGCCTGGGCAATGGTGATGTCGCGTTTTTGCAACCCCACCGGTGCGCCCGGCAGCCCGACTTTGGTCAGGCCCGTGCGCAAGGGCGTCTGGCCGGTGATGAACGAAGAACGTCCAGCCGTGCAACTGTTCTCCGCGTAGTAGTCGGTGAACATAATGCCTTCATTGGCAATGCGGTCGATGTTCGGCGTCTGGTAACCGACCACGCCCCTGGAATAGGCGCTGATGTTGGTCTGGCCAATATCGTCGCCGAAGATCACCAGGATATTGGGTTTGTCGGCGGCCGCGGCGGTAGCCGAGATCGCCATGACTGCGGTCGTCACCAGGACGAGTTTGGGCAGCCACTTGCGTATGGGCATCATCTGACTTGCTCCTATTGAACGAGGGTCGCCAATAGCGACCAACGTTCATGGTCAAGCGGATGCACGCATACAAACCCCACCCGGATCAGGTGGTCGGGCCGTCGACATGCAAAACGGCCCCCGTCACGCTCGCCCCGGCACCGCTGGCCAGTAACAGCAAGGGGCCATTGAGATCTTGCAGGCCCGAGCCATCGCCTCGGCCTGCGGCGGAGGCAATGACATTGACGCGGATATGGTAGGGCGTCAGTGATTGGGCCATGGCCCGGCTCATGCGGATCAGGCTGCTGTTTGGCCGCAGGCACGGGTTGGGCTCGGTGATGGGGCGCGGCGGTGGGTCGATGTTGACGATGCTGCCACCGCGTGCCGCTTCGATCATCCTGCGGCTCGTGCAATCGGCGATGTCACTGGTACGCACCATGTATTCGCGGTCGGTGCTGTTATTGATCAGCACATCGATACCGCCAAAGCGCTCCTGGACCACATCCAGAGCCGTTTCTATGCTCGAACGGCAAGTACTGTCGAGTTTCACCGCGAGTACTTCGGCGCCTTCCCAATGCAGGTCCGCCGCCAGTTGTTCGACCTGGTCGGGAAAGGGGGCGCCGAGGGCCACGCGGCCGCCGGCGCGGCTGATCAGCCGGGCGAAGTGGGCGCCCAGTCGGGTGGTGGCATTGGCGACCAGCACGGTCTTGCCTGCCATGGAAAAGGGTTGCATGACATCACTCATGAAAACGCCTCCATGAGGGCGGTGCGACGCCGGACTGTCGGCGCACGCGAGAGAGCAATAGGCTGTGCGCCGAGCATTTTGAGTACCAGCTCCGAGTAATGACGAATCACGTCATCGATACTCCAACGGCCGTCGGCCTTATACCAGACGCAGGCATGGGTCAGCATGTTGAACAGCGTGCGTGCCATCAGCTTGGGCTCGGCACAACTGAGCGAACCCTCGCTCACGCCTTGTTCGAGCAGGTCCTGCAGGCCCTTGAGATACATCCGGCGAGCCTGGGTGACCTGCAGTCGCGACTCTTGCTCCAGGCTTCTGTATTCGAAATTGCCGAGCATCGCTTCGTCCTGATGCTCCAGGTGATAACGCACATGACACGCAATGAAGGCACGCAGTTTGATCGGGGCATTGGCGGCATTCGCCGGGCGGCAGCGCGCCCATTCCCGGGACAGGTCCTGGAGATAATCCAGAATCAGTTCGGCGAGCAGTTCATTTTTTCCCTTGTAGTACAGGTACAGCGTCGAGGAGTTGATGCCGGCTTCGGCAGCGAGCTGGCGCAGGCTCATCGACTCATAGCCGGAGCGCGAAATCAGCTTGATCGCGGCCAGGCGGATATTGATTTCAGTCAGGTTCATGGCGTTGTCCTGGGGGATCGAACTTGGCCTAGGATAGCGAGCGGCATTGGCCTGTTACTCCACCCACGCTGGGTGGGGGAGCATTATCCGATCGAGGGGCTGACGGGGTGCTGCGAGCGAGTTTTGCACCCGTGCGGTAGCGGTCGGTCCGCTGCCGCCGGGGGCGCTCATCCTTCACCGGTTGATTGTTCTCTTCTCGAACCAACGCCCCGTTTCCGGGGCGTTGTGCTTTTGGGGCGGGTGTTTCAGTGGAGGGGCTTACTGCAGGTTGCCGGCCACGGCGATGGTCTGGGCGGTGATGTAGTTCGACTCGGGCGAGCAGAACAGGTACACCGCATCGGCCGCTTCCTGGGTCGTACCCGGACGGCCCAACGGGTTGCGCTGGGCGAACGACTTGGCGGCTTCCGGGTTGATGCCGACGCGGATGTCGCGACCGTCGATCTTGACGGTGGCCCCGGCGTTGGCATCGACCGTGGTCATGCGCGTCTCGATGAAGCCGAAGGCCACCGCGTTGACGTTGACCTTGAAGCGACCCCATTCACGCGCCAGGGCGCGGGTCATGCCGATCACACCGGCCTTGGCGCCGCTGTAGTTCATCTGCCCGGCATTGCCGTTGAGGGCCGACACCGAAGAGATGTTGACGACCTTGCGGAACACTTCGCGTTCGGCGGCGGCATCGGCCTGGGCCTGGGCCTTGATGATCGGGTAGGCGGCACGCAGGATGCGGAAGGGCGCGGTCATGTGGCAGTCGAGAATGGCGTACCACTGCTCGTCGCTCATCTTCTGCACCACGTCGTCCCAGGTGTAGCCGGCGTTGTTGACGATGATGTCGATGGCCTTGAAGTTGTCCATCGCGGTCTTGATGTAGCGCTCGGCGAAGTCCGGGGCGCTGACGTTGCCGTGGCAGACCGCGGCTTCGCCGCCCATGTTGCGGATCAGTTCGGCTGTTTCCTGGGCCGGCTCCAGATCCAGGTCGTTGATGACGATGCGGGCGCCTTCGCTGGCCAGCTTCAGTGCGATTTTCTGGCCGATGCCGCGGCCGGAACCGGTTACCAGTGCAACTTTGCCTTCGAGTTTCAAAATATTGCTCTCCTGAAAAAATGGTTACAGAGCGATCACAGCGTCGCCGACGATTTTCACGTCGCCGTACTGGTTCGCGGTGCGGACTTCAACCTTGATGCGGCGCTCGCCATCGGCTTCGTATTTGTCGACGACCTTGCCGCTGCAGGTGATCTGGTGGCCCAGGTGAGTGATGCCCTGGAAGCGCACACCGAATTCACGCAATTGGCGCTGGTCGACCCACTGGGTCAGCAGGCGACCCAGGTAGGCCATCGACAACATGCCGTGGGCGAACACATCGGCCATGCCGGCCTTGCGTGCGTAGTCGGTGTCGATGTGGATCGGGTTGTGATCGCCCGAGGCGCCGGCGAACAGACCCAGGGTGGTGCGGTTGATCGGTGCCAGGGTCAGCGCTGGCAGTTCATCGCCGATCTGGATCACGTCGTAGTTAACGGTGCTCATCAATGCTCTCCCTTCAGCCATTGCGCTGGACGAGGACGGTGCGCAGGTCTGCCACGTGCTCGTTGCGCTGGTTGGTCACACGGGTCTCGCGCACTACGAACTCCAGGGCGCCGCCTTTCTTGTCGTAGATGTCGGCGATCCGTACATCGAAGTGCAGGGTGTCGCCGGCGTAGGCCATGCAGTGGTACTTGAACGACTCTTCGCCATGCAGGATGCGCGAGGAAATGATTCCCAGCTCATCGCGCCAGGCTTGCGAAGGGTTTTCGAAGGCCAGGGAAAACAGCATGGTCGGCGCCAGCGGCAGGCCGGGATGACCGGCATCGCGGGCAGCCGCCTCGTTGAAATAAATCGGGTTGGTCTCGCCGATGGCCTTGGCGAAAAAACGCAGCTGGCCGGCTTCGGCAGTCACCTGGAACGGCTCCAGCTGCTTGCCGATGTGCTTCTTGTCGATCATGTCGAATGACTCCTATGAATCAGCGTTCCCTGTGGGAGCGAGCCTGCTCGCGATGGTCGTCAACGATGACGCTGGAAGCCTGACAACACGCGGTGTTCTTCCGTCCATCGCGAGCATGCTCGCTCCTACAGAGTGGGCTATCAGTTCTTCTGGTAAACAGTCACAACACCGGCGCCGCCCAGGCCCAGGTTGTGCTGCACGGCAATGCGCGCGCCTTCGACCTGGCGTTGCTCGGCAGTACCGCGCAACTGATGGGTCAGCTCGTAGCACTGGGCCAGGCCGGTGGCACCCAGTGGGTGACCCTTGGAAAGCAGGCCGCCCGACGGGTTGACCACCCACTTGCCGCCGTAGGTGTTGTCACCATCGTTGACCAGGCGCTCGGCTTCGCCTTCCGGGCACAGGCCCAGTGCTTCGTAGGTCAGCAGTTCGTTCTGGGCGAAGCAGTCGTGCAACTCGATCACATCGACGTCGCTGGCCGTAATGCCGGCTTGTTCATAAGCGATTTTCGTCGCCAGGCGAGTGATGTCGAAGCCGACCACGCGGATCATGTCGCGGGCTTCATAGGTGCTCGGCGTGTCGGTGGCCAAGCCTTGACCGGTGATCGCCACGTCGGTACGCAGGCCATGCTTCTTGGCGAAGGCTTCGGACACGATGATCGCCGCAGCGCCACCGCAGGTCGGCGGGCAGGCCATCAGGCGAGTGATCACACCTTCCCACAGCATCGGTGCGGCCATGACTTCTTCAGTGGTGACGACGTTGCGGAACACCGCCAGCGGGTTGCGCGCGGCGTGACGGCTCGCCTTGGCACGGATGCTGGCAAAGGTTTCCAGTTTGGTGCCGTATTTCTGCATGTGGGCCAGGCCCGCGCCGGCGAACTGGCGGATGGCGTTGCTGGGCACATCGCTCGGGCCGACCAGTTCGTTGACCAGGTTGTTGGCGTGTTCCAGCGCAGAAGGGCGATCGGTCCACACCGACTTCAACGCGCCCGGGTTCATCTGCTCGAAACCGAAGGCGAGGGCGCAGTCCACAGCGCCGCTGGCGACTGCCTGGCGCGCCAGGAACAGCGCGGAGGAACCGGTGGCGCAGTTGTTGTTGACGTTCACCACCGGGATGCCGGTCATGCCGACGCGGTACAGGGCCTTCTGGCCGCAGGTGGAGTCACCGTAGACGTAACCGGCGTAGGCCTGCTGAATGTCGGTGAAGTCCAGGCCAGCATCGGCCAGGGCCTGGCGAATGGCCTGCTCACCCATCACGTCATAGGTTTCGCTGGCGCCCGGTTTCTTGAACGGGATCATGCCGACGCCGGCGACGAACACTTTATTGCTCATGCGATATCTTCCTTTCCTGTTGGTTTCAAAGCTTGCGGGCAATCATTTCGCGCATGACTTCGCTGGTGCCGCCGTAGATGCGGTTGACCCGCATGTCGGCGAAGGCGCGAGCCACCGGGTACTCCATCATGTAGCCGTAGCCACCGTGCAGCTGGACCATATCGTCCAGGCACTTGCCCAGGGTTTCGGTGGCGTACAACTTGGCGATGGCCGCCTCTTCCAGGGTCAGGCGACGGCTCATGTGTTCGCTCAGGTAGTGGTCGATCATCAGGCGCACGGCGGTGGCCTGGGCCTTGATGTCGGCCAGCTTGAACTTGCTGTTCTGGAAGTCCCAGACGGTCTGGCCGAAGGCCTTGCGTTCCTTGACATACGCCAGGGTGTGCTCCAGGCACACCTCAAGGCGCGCGGCGGCGGAAACGGCGATGGAGAAGCGCTCCTGTGGCAGTTCGCCCATCAGGTAGGCGAAACCCTTGCCTTCTTCACCCAGGCGGTTGTCGACCGGCACACGGACGTTGTCGAAGAACAGCTCGGCAGTGTCCTGGGCGTGCTGGCCGACCTTCTCCAGTTTGCGTCCGCGCTGGAAGCCCGCGCGGCTGGCTTCGACAGCGATCAGGCTGATGCCCTTGGCGCCGGCCTCGGGGTCGGTCTTGCAGACCACGATGACCAGGTCGGCGGACAGGCCGTTACTGATGAAGGTCTTGCTGCCGTTGATCACGTACTCGTCGCCATCGCGCACGGCGGTGGTGCGTACGGCCTTGAGGTCGCTGCCGGTGCCGGGTTCGGTCATGGCGATGGCCAGGATGATCTCGCCGCTGCAGATGCCGGGCAGCCACTTCTGTTTCTGCTCTTCGTTGCCGTTACGGCTGATGTAGGGGGCGATGATGTCCGAGTGCATGCCCAGGCCATTGCCGGACAGGCCCGCGCGGGCGAATTCCTCGTTGTAGATGGCGCTGTGGCCGAAGTCGCCGCCGCCACCGCCGTACTCGGCGGGAATGGTGACACCCAGCAGGCCCTCGCGGCCGGCCTTGAGCCAGGTCTCCCGGTCCCATTGCCCGGCCTTGTCCCAGGCCGACTGACGCGGTACGCACTCGCGTTCGAAAAAGCGGCGCACGGTATTGCGGAAAATCTCATGGTCGTCGCGATAGACGGTACGGGCGATATGCACGGGGCACTCCTGATTGGTCCGCAGCCGACAGGCGCAGGCTTGGGACTGTTTGTAGTTATGGGTTGCGCAAATCGCGCTGTGTTTACATTAGGTGTGTGGCGTGCGGCGAACTCCACCCGAGCCGGGTGGCCGTCGTGCCGTCAGGCCTTGCTGTCGCGATCCCAGTCCAGCAGTGACGCCTCGCCGTTGAGGAAACGGGCGATGGCACCGTCGTGGTAGGGCGTGACCGAAACCACGCCCTGGGCCAGGCCTTCCATTTCGACATGAGTGTCGTAGGCGGTTTCGAAGGTCTTGTTCAGCAGGTTCTTGGCCATGGCCATGGCATCGCGAGGCGCCTGGAGGAACAGGCGGGCGAAGGCCAGGGCCCGTTCGTGCAGTGCTTCGGGGCTGTGGATCGAATGCACGATGCCCAGCTCCAGCGCTTCGTCGGCGTCCACGCGGCGGGCGGTGAACAGCAGCTCCTTGGCTTTCTGCATGCCGACCACGCGGGGCAGGGTGTACATGGCGCCGGAATCCGGCACCAGACCGATCTTGGCAAAGGACATGCAAAAGGACGCACGACTGGAGGCCAGTACAAAGTCCGCGAGCAGCGAGATGGCAAACCCGGCGCCGTAGGCAGGCCCGTCCACGGCGGCGATAACCGGTATCTCCAGGTTACGCAGGCGAGCCAGCCAGCCGTGCAGGGTTCTCATGCGCCGGCGCATGGCGTTGGGCGAGTTCAACTCGGGGTCGGTACTGCCCAGGCGCTCCTTGAGCGACTTGATGTCGCCACCGGCGCAGAAACTGCCGCCGGAGCCGGTAATGACCAGTACGCGAACAGTGCGATCGACCTCGATGCGATCAAGCATCTCGGCGTAGTCCTGACGCAGGTCCAGGGACAGTGCGTTACGTGCCTTGGGGGCCTCATGGGAGAAAACGGCGATGCCGTCTTCGATGCTGAGCCGGGACTCGCGGTACTGAATCACTTGGGGGGTCATCAAAACAGCCTCATTGTCATGGGTTCTTGTGCCTCCCATTGCACGTGACCGACCCCTGGCCAGCGCCACCCGGCTCGGGTGGCCTCGGGGTGGCCTGCCGTCGCAGGCCCGTTGAACCACCCGATAATGTCATTGCCACCCGGCGCGGGTGGTCGCCCCCTGTAATGCCATTGCTCTACTGGCAGGCAATGGCGGGGGACTGTCGGGCCGATATCCCTGCAACCCCGCAAAACACTGGAACGAAGCGTCCACAGGCGCTTCATCGCACGGTTTGCAGGGGTTGAAGATGGGCGTATTGAGCGGTATTCGCGTTGTGGAGTTCGAGGCCATCGGGCCGGCACCGTTCGGCACCATGTTGCTGGCGGACATGGGCGCCGACGTCATTCGCATCGAACGTCCGGTTGCCAATGGCGACCTGGGGCCGAAATTCGACGCGCCGCGCATCGACATCACCGGGCGCAATCGGCGTTCGGTGACCCTGGACCTCAAGCGTCCCGAGGGCGTCGCAGCCGCCCTTGAGTTGATCGAGCACGCCGACGTGGTCATCGAAGGCTTGCGTCCTGGTGCCATGGAGCGCCTGGGTCTGGGGCCGGAGCAAGCGCTGGCGCTCAACCCGAAGCTGGTCTACGGACGCATGACCGGTTGGGGGCAGAACGGTCCACTGGCCCAACGCGCCGGCCACGATATCAACTACATCGCCTTGTCCGGCGTGCTCTCGGCCATTGGCGAAGCGGGCGGGCGTCCGCTGCCACCGCTGAACCTGGTGGGTGACTACGGCGGTGGCGGCATGCTGCTGGCCATGGGCGTGCTCGCGGCGCTGCTCAATGTGCAGCGCGGCGGCGCAGGGCAGGTCGTCGATGCCGCCATGACCGAAGGTGCAGCGCAATTGGGCGCGACATTCTTCGGCCTGGTCGCCAACGGCAACTGGACCGAGCAACGCGGCAGCAACCTGCTCGATGGCGGCACGCCCTGGTACGACACCTACCGTACTCGGGATGGCCAGTACATGGCTGTCGGCCCCGTGGAGTCGCGCTTCTATGCCGAGCTGCTGGAAAAGCTCGGCCTGGATGCCGCCAGCCTGCCCAAGCAACACGACCGCGCCGGCTGGCCGAAATTGCGCGAAGCCTTCATCGGCGCCTTTCTCGACCGTACCCGAGATGAATGGAGCGCCGTTTTCGCCGACAGCGACGCCTGTGTCGCTCCGGTTCTCGGCTTTGCCGAAGCCGCAGCGCATCCGCACAACCAGGCACGCGGCAGTTTCATCGAAGTCGCCGGCGTGCTCCAGCCGGCACCGGCCCCCCGTTTCCTCGGTACACCCTCGGCGCATCCTCGGCCAGCGGTTGGCCGCGGCGGGCAGGGTGCGGCCGCGCTACGCGACTGGGGCTTCGACGAAGCGGCCATCGAGCGCTTGCAGCAATCGGGCCTGGGGTTTCAGTAAGGCCGAGACGCAAACCTGCGAATAACACCGACAACAAAAACAGAGACGAACAATGTCCCACGCCTACATCGTTTCCCCCTTGCGCACGCCCATCGGCAAGTTCGGTGGCAGCCTTGCGCCGCTCCCGGCTGCGGAGCTTGCGGCCCAGGTCATCCGTGCCGTGCTTGAACGTTCCCAGGTGCCACAGCACCTGATCGACGAGGTGATCGTTGCCCAGTCGTACCAGTCCAGCGAAGCACCGTGCATGGGTCGCTACGCGGCGTCCCTGGCGGGTCTGGCCGATGAGACCCCGGGTTATACCGTCGACCGTCGCTGCGGTTCCGGCCTGCAGGCGGTCATTGATGCGGCCATGCAAATCCAGACCGGAGTCGCCGATGCGGTGATGGTCGCTGGCGTCGAAAGCATGAGCAACATCGAGTACTACAGCACCAATATGCGTTGGGGCGCGCGGATGGGCGATGTGCGCATGCACGATCGCCTGGACCGTGGCCGCGTCAACTCGCAGCCCATCAGCCGCTATGGCGACTGCAAGGGCGGCGCGACCGAGACCGCCGAAAACCTGGTCCGTGACTATGGCATCAGCCGCGAAGAGTCGGACGTGTGGGCTGTACGCAGTCATCAGCGCGCCGCCCAGGCCTGGGCCGAAGGACGTTTCGACAAGGAAGTGCTGCCGGTCCAGGTTCCTCAACGCAAGGGGCCGCCATTGATCGTCAGCCGTGACGAGGGCATTCGCGAGGACGCCAATCTCGATGCCATGGCCAGGCTGCCGGCCATCCTGCGCGACGGCACCGTGACCGCCGGCAACGCCAGCCAGCAAAACGATGCCGCCGCCGGTTGCCTGGTGGTGTCCGAAGACTTCCTCAAGCGCCACAACCTGCAACCCATGGCGCGTCTGGTCGGTTGGGCCTCGGCCGGTTGCCACCCGTTGCGCATGGGCATCGGCCCGGTGCCTGCGGTGGCGCGCCTGCTGCCTCGCCTGGGCCTGAGCCTGACCGACATGGACCTGATCGAGGTCAATGAAGCCTTCGCCGGGCAGGTGCTGGCATGCCTGCGCGAGTGGGGCCTGGAGCAGGACCCGCGAGTCAACGTCAACGGCTCGGGCATTTCCCTGGGCCACCCGATCGGTGCCACCGGCATTCGAATTCTGACCTCGATGCTCCATGAGATGGAGCGTCGCGGTGCGCGCTATGGGTTGGAAACCATGTGCATCGGCGGTGGCCAGGGCCTGGCTGCCGTTTTCGAGCGCATCTGACCCTTGAACCGGACTGAAAGGAAAAATCCATGAGTGTTGAATACAAAGACCCGGCGCCATCGACCAGCGAACAACCCTGGCGTGAACGCGACGGCAGCGTCGTCCTGCTGGCCTGCCGCCGCAGCGGGCACGAAGGCCTGCACTTTCCGCCACTGCCACCGACATCGCCGCTGTTCAAGGACTGCACTGAAGTCGAGATCGGCAGTACGCCGGTGCTGTACAGCTACACCATCGTCCATTCCAGCCCGAAGTTGAACAAGGCGCCACAACCACTGGGGCTGGCGGATTTCCCGGAAGGTCTGCGGGTGTTCGCGCGGATGGATTACCCGCAGGGTCGCCGTCCACGCATCGGCGAGCCGCTGAAACTGGCCATCGCGCAAACCGAGACCGGTCCGATCTATACCTTCCAACCGCTGGACCAGGAGTAAGGGCATGAACAAGCCTGTCTATATCTCGGGCGTCGACATGACCCCCTTCGGGCGTCACGCCGCTTCCATGCAGGACCTGACCCAGAGCGCCGTACTCGGTGCGGTTGCCGATGCCGGACTGGAGCTGGGTTCGGTGCAGGCCTTTTACGCCGCCAACGTGTTCGGTGGCATGGTCCTGGGCCAGGTGCTGCTGCGTGATCTGGGCCTGTCGGGCCTGCCGATCTACAACGTCGAGAACGCCTGCGCCAGCGGTGCCACCGGTGTGCATCTGGCCTGCCATGCGCTGCAGGCCGGCATCTATGACACCGTGGTCGTGTTCGGCGTCGAGAAGCTGACCGCCCTGGGCGGCGGCACCATCCCGCTGCAAACCAACGACTACATGACCCAACTCTATGCCCGTGCCGGCATGGCGCTGCCGGCGATCTACGCCATGCGTGCAACGCGCTACCTGCATGAGTTCGGCGTCGGTGCCGAAGAACTGGGTGCCGTGGCGGTGAAAAACCGCAGCCATGGCGCGCTCAACCCGTACGCCCAGACCCGCACGCCGGTGGGCATCGACGAAGTGATGAACTCGCGCATGGTCTTCGATCCGCTGACCCTGATGCAGTGCTGCCCTTCGGCGGTCGACGGTGCCGCGGCGCTGGTACTGACCACCAAGGCGCCGACGCGGCGCGCCAAGCCCGTGCGGATCATGGCCTCGGTGATCCAGTCGGGCGTGTGCGAAACCGGCACCGACGACATTCTCGCCGCCGAAATCACCGCGCGGGCGGCCAAGCAAGCGTACCGGCAGGCCGGGGTCACGGCCGAGGACTTGAACGTGGTCGAGCTGCACGACGCCTTCAGTATCGCCGAACTCATCTACTACGACGCCCTGGGCCTGTGCCAGCGGGGCGAGGCCCACGAGTTGCTCAAAAGCGGTGCTACCACCCTGGGTGGCCGCGTAGTGGTCAATCCAAGCGGCGGCCTGCTGGCCAAAGGGCACCCGTTGGGCGCGACCGGCGTTGCGCAGATGGTCGAGGCGGTCTGGCAACTCGAAGGCCGGGCCGGCGATCGCCAGGTCCACGGCGCGCAACTGGCGCTCACTCAATGCACCGGCGGCGGCATTGCCGGCGTCGATCACGCGGCTTCGGCCGTACATATTCTGGGTCTGTGAGGAGCTACACCATGAACAACACCATGAGCAAACAAGTCGCTATCGTCACCGGCGGTGCCCAGGGCATCGGCCTGGGCCTGACCCAGGCACTGTTGCGCGAAGGTTATGCCGTCGCCATTTTCGACCTGAACCAGGACGCCATGGACGCGCTGGTCGCCGAGCATCAGGACCTGATGGGCGTACGCGTCGATGTCACCCGTCTGGCTGACGTCGAAGCCGCCGTGGCACAGGTGACCGAACGCTGGAAGACCCCCGACCTGCTGGTCAACAACGCCGGGATCACCCGCGACAAGCGCCTGGTCAACCTCACCGAGCAAGACTGGGACCTGGTGGTCGACGTCAACCTCAAGTCGCAGTTCCTCTGCGCCAAGGCCGTGGTGCCGGGCATGATCGCCCAGGGTTTCGGCCGCATCGTCAACATTTCCTCGCGGGCCTGGCTCGGCGCGTTCGGCCAGGCCAACTACTCGGCTGCCAAGGGCGGCGTGGTCAGCCTGACCCGCTCGCTGGCCATCGAGCTGGCCAAGCACGGCATCACCGCCAACGCCGTGGCGCCGGGTGCGATCGACACGCCGATCCTGGCGCCGCTCAGCCCTGAGCAGCGCAACAAGATCATGGCGACCATTCCGGTGGGTCGTATCGGCAAGCCTGAAGATATCGCCCAGGCCGTGCTGATGTTCGCCAACCCGAAATCCTCCTATATCACCGGCCAGACCCTGTACGTCTGCGGCGGCCGTTCGCTGTCCAGCCCAAGCGTGTAACGCGCAGGAAAACCAAGATGGCCATTCAATTCAAGATCATCGACCACGTGGCACTGATCACCCTGGATGCTCCCGATTCGCTCAATGCCCTGACCATTGGCGACCTGCGGCATCTGCGCAAAGTCCTGGGTGCCTGCCAGGACGACGATCAGATCCGCGTCATCGTGCTGACCGGTGCCGGCGACAAAGCCTTTTGCTCCGGCGCCAACCTCAAGGCAACGCTGCCACCGGCCACCGGTTTTGTCAGCGGCGCGCTGAAAACTCGCGAAGGCGAGGCCGAGGAGGGTGGCTACACGCGGCTGATCGACCTCAGCGACCTGGAAATCTGGAAGCCGGTCATCGCCGCCATCAACGGTTACTGCCTGGGCGGTGGTCTTGAACTGGCCCTGCAATGCGACTTGCGTATCGCCTGTGAAGGCGCCTCGTTCGCCTTGCCTGAAGCCAAGGTGGCCAGCATTCCGGCCGTCGGTGGCGCGCAGTATCTGTTGCGTGCGGTCCCGGCGGCCGTGGCCATGAAAATGGCCCTGACCGGCGAGCGCATCGACGCTGACAAAGCCCTGAGCATCGGCCTGATCAGCGACCTGGTGACCCGCGAACGGTTACTGCCGCTGGCGATGGAACTGGCCGAACGCATCGCCGCCAACGGTCCGTTGGCCGTGCAAGCCATCAAGAAACTGGCCGTGCAGACCGCCCACATGGCACCGCGCGAGTTCGTCGCCCAGGCCAACCTGCACTGGGGGCTGCTGCGCGACAGCAAGGACCGCATCGAAGGCCGCGTTGCTTTCTCCGAAAAACGTGCACCGCGCTACACCGGCGCCTGACGCTTTCACGCCTTTTGCGAGATACCCGATATGAATTTTGCTCCAACCGAATCCCAGGAAATGATGATCGATGCGGCCAAGCGCATGGTGCGCGACCGTATCGATCCTGTATTGGCCAGGCACCCGGTCGACAAACCGTTGCCCAAGGCCGCCATGCTGGAGATCTATGCCGCCCTCGCCGAATTGGGCATCACCGCACCGCGCTTGCCGGTGGAAGTCGGTGGTGGCGGCCTGGCCATGCTCGACTACGGGCTGATCCTGGAACAACTGCCGGCGGTGGTCGCGATCTCGCTGATCTCCCACGAAGGCACCGTGGCCCGTATCTACAGCGGCTGTCCGGAAGAAATCAGCCGGCGCTACCTGCCGGACCTGATTGCCGGGCGCAAGATCGCCTGCACCGCCAACTCGGAAGTCAACGCCGGTTCCGACTCCAACGCGGTCAAGACCCGTATCCGCGTGGAAGGCGACAGCGCCTGGATCACCGGCCGCAAGATGTGGATCACCAATGCCTCGGTGTGCGATGTGCTCAACGTGTCCTGCACCTTGGGCACCGACGAGCGCGGTCGGCCGATCGCCCAACGGGCGCTGGTGGACCGCAGCATGAGTGAGGTGGACATCCGCGAGATCGGCGTGACCGGTTTGCAGCAGGGCCACCTCAGCGAAGTGGTATTCGAAGAATCCAGGATTCCCCTGAGCCACCTGATCGGTGAAGCCGGCGACGCCGCCAAGACCCTGACCGTGGGCTGGAACGGCAATCGCCCGCTGATCGGCCTGATGTGCGTGCACCTGGCCCAGAAGGCCTACGAGATGTCGGTGGAGTACGCCAAGGTCCGCGAGCAATTCGGCAAGCCCCTGGCGGCGCACCAGTTGGTGCAACAGGACCTGGCGGAAATCGAAACCCTGATCGTCACCTCGCGCCTGCTCTGCTACCAGGCCCTCGACGCCATGGACCGTGGCCTGCGCGCCAACGGCAGCTCGGCCATGGCCAAGCGTTACGCGACCCAGGCCTGCGAACGCGCCCTGCATCTGGCGATGCAGGTCCACGGCGGCATGGGCATCACCGAAGAGCTGGGTATCGAGCGCATGTGGCGCGATGCCCGGATGTTCCAGGTACCGGACGGCATGAACGGCATCCTGGCGCTGATCCAGGGCCGTGAAATCACCGGTATGAGCGCCTTCCGCTAAGCACGCAAGCACGATTAAAACAAGAATTGGAGATCGCGATGAGCGAACAGATGATGGAAGGCAAGGTCGTTGTCGTCACCGGCTCCGGCCGTGGCATCGGCCGTGAAATAGCCCTGCAGATGGCCCGCAACGGCGCCCGAGTGGTGGTCAACGATGTCGGCGTTACGGTGACCGGTGAAGCCGGCGACGAAGACCCGGCCCAGGAAGTGGTGGACCTGATCCGCAGCGAAGGCGGTGAAGCCATCGTCAACCGCGACAGCGTGTCGGAATGGACCAGCGCCAATCGAATCGTCGAAGCCGCACTCGATTCGTTCGGGCGTATCGACAGCGTGGTCAACAACGCCGGGATCCTGCGCGACCGCATTTTCCATCAGATGACCCCGGAAGACTTCGAAGAAGTGATTCGTGTGCACCTGTTCGGCAGTTTCAATGTCAGCCGCGCTGCTGCGACCCACTTTCGCGCCCAGCAGAGCGGCTCGTTCGTGCACATGACCTCGACCTCGGGCCTGGTCGGCAACGTCGGCCAGGCCAACTATGCGGCGGCCAAGCTGGGCATTGCCGGCCTGTCCAAGTCCATCGCCCTGGACATGTCCCGCTACGGCATTCGCTCCAACTGCATTTCACCGTTCGCCTGGAGCCGCATGGTCGGCTCGATCCCGGCCGATGACCCGGCCCAGGCGGCCCGCGTGGAAAAGATCAAGAGCATGACGCCGGAGTCCATCGCCGCCCTGGCAGTGTTCCTCGGCAGTGATGCCGCCAGCACCGTCAATGGCCAGATCTTCACCATGCGCCGCAATGAAACTTTCCTGATGAGCCAGCCGCGTCCAGCGCGTTCCCTGCACCGTTCCGAGGGCTGGACCGCCCAGACAATGGCATCACACATGCTGCCGGCGCTCGCGCCGTCGTTCGTTCCACTGGATGTCTCGGCCACCATTTTTGGCTGGGATCCGGTCTGAGGAGAGCACCATGGACTTCACACTTCCCAGCGAATGGGTAGCCTTTGGCGACGCACTGATCCGTTTTATCGAGCGCGAGGTCGAACCGCTCGAAAAGGAACACGCGGCGCTGCTGCACAATGAACGTCACCTGTACACCGAAGAGGGTTGCTATGCGCCTGCCGTCACCGAACTGCGCAAGCGGGTGCGCATGCTCTCGGCCGAAGCCGGTTTCTACACGGCCCTGAGCGACGAGTCGCTGGGCGGTGGCGGTCTCGGCGCCCAGGCGGCGGTTTATATTCAGGAGCGTCTGAACGCCTATGTCGGGCCGTCGCGTCACCTGATCCAGACGGTCATCCTGCCGTCGCCGTTCACCAACGGCCTGACGCCGGTGCTCAAGCACATGGACCCGGCGGTGCTCGACCTGTACCGCGAAGACATCGCCAGTGGCGAGAAAACCCTGTGTTTCGGCCTCAGTGAACCGGATGCCGGTTCCGACGTGTTCGGCATGCGCACCCGCGCGGTACGCGACGGTAACGATTGGCTGATCACCGGAACCAAGCAGTGGATCACCAACGCCCCGTACGCCGATTACGCGATGATCTTCGCCGTCACCGACGAAGAAAAGGCCCGCGCCGGCCGTGGCGGCATCACCGGTTTCTTCCTGCCCACCGATACCCCGGGCTTCGCGGTGCCGAGTGTGATTCCGACCATGGGTCACCTGGGCGCCGACATCGGCATCGTCACCCTGGACAACGTGCGTGTCCCCGACAGCCATCGCCTGGGTCCGGTCGACCGTGGTCTTTCGGTGGCGCTCGATGGCGTCAACGCCGGCCGCGTCGGCATGGCCGCCGGTTGCCTGGGCCTGGCGCGCTGGGCGCTGGATCAGGCCATCGAGTACGCCAAGGTGCGCAAGACGTTCGGCAAGCCGATCGCCGAGCACCAGTCGGTGCAGAACATGCTCGCCGAGTGCGCCATGGATATCTACGCCTCCAAGACCATGATCCAGCATTGCGCCTGGCTGCTCGATCAGGGCCAGGCTGCGACCAAGGAGGTCTCGATCATCAAGGCCTCGGCCACTGAAATGCTCTGCCGGGTCATGGACCGCTGCATGCAGGTGCATGGCGGCATGGGCCTGACCAATGAGCTGCGGCTGGAGGAGGGGTTCCGCTTCGCCCGCACCATGCGCATTCCCGATGGCACCTCGGAAATCCAGCGCCGGACCATCGCCAAGCGCCTGCTCGATGGCGATACCTCGTTTCACTGATCACAAAAACCGATAACAAAAACGATATCCGGCGGCCCCGACAGGGCCGTCACTGGAGGCATTGATGGCCTGTACCCACCCGTACCCCACGGCAGGGGATGTGATCGAACGCCCGACCGGTGCATTGCGCGTCAATCCGCGCCACGCCGCCCACGTACCTGCCGGGCTGGTGCATATTCCCCAGACCAGCATCTTCTACAACCTGGAGGTCGCCGCCCGGCGCTACCCCGACAAGACTGCCGTGCAATTTTATGGTGCGGCCTACAGTTACTCCCGGTTGCTGCGCGACGCAGAACACATGGCGGCTTACCTGCAGCAAGTCTGCGGGATCAAGCGCGGTGACCGCGTGGTGGTGTTCAGCCAGAACTGCCCGCAATTCATCGCCGCCTACTACGCCATCCTGCGCGCCGATGCCGTGCTGGTGCCGGCCAATGCCATGCTGCTGCTCGAAGAGATGGAACACATCGTCGCCGACAGTGGTGCGACCGTTGCCTTCATCGGCCAGGAACTGGCCGCTCAAATAGCACCACTGGTGGGCAAGACCTGCCTCAAGCAGGTCATTGTCCATGCCTATGGCGATGCATTGGGTGAAGACGATGCCGGGCTGAACCTGCCGGACTGGCTGCGTCCGCGTTCGCCTGCGGCCCTGGACTTTACCGGTGGCGTGTTGTGGAACGATGCACTGGCCCAGGCGCGCACACCGGCACCGCACCTGGCGGGTCCGGACGACCTGTGCATGCTGCCCTACACCTCGGGCACCACCGGCAAGCCCAAGGCTTGCGTGCATACCCACCGCACCGTCATGACGTCGTTCGTCGGCTCGTCCCTGTGGCGCCCGACCAACCAGGCTTCGGTGTTCCTGGCGGTGGCGCCACTGTTCCACTTGCTGGGTTTGCAGACCAACGTCAACGCGGCGATCTATAACGGCAGCACCATTGTGTTGATGGCGCGCTGGGACCGGGAAATCGCCGTCGAACTGATCGAACGCCATGGCGTTTCGTTCTGGGCCGCCTTGCCAAGCATGCTGGTGGACTTTTTCGCCCAACCGGGCATCGACGAACGCAACCTGAGCAGCCTGGCCATCATCACCGGTGGCGGTGCGGCGACCCCGCAGCACATCAACGACCTGCTCAAGAATCGCTACGGCCTGGACTACATCGAAGGCTACGGGATGACCGAAACCGCGTCGTTCCTGTGCACCAACCCGATCGGCAAGCCCAAGCGCGGCTGCCTCGGTATTCCAACCTTCGGTGTGGATCTGCGGTTGCTCGACCCGCTGACCCAGGAGCCGGTGGGGCAGGGCGAGGTGGGTGAAATCGTTGCCCATGCCGCTCAGGTCATGCTCGGCTACTGGAACAACGACCGGGCCAACGCCGACACCTTCGTGGTCATCGACGGCAAGCGCTTCCTGCGCACCGGCGACCTGGCGAGCATGGATGAAGACGGTTACCTGTATATGCGCGATCGCCTGAAAAGGATGATCAATGCTTCCGGCTACAAGGTCTGGCCTGCGGAAATCGAAGCCATGCTGGGCACCCACCCATCGGTGCTTGAAGCCTGCGTGATCGCAGTGCCGGACAAGCAGCGCGGGGAGAACGTCAAGGCCGTGGTCACCTTGCGCAGCGGTGCCACCGACAGCATCGAGAGCCTGCTCGCCTGGTGCCGCGAAAACATGGCGACCTACAAGGCGCCGCGCATCGTCGAGATCGTCGACAACCTGCCGAAAAATGCCACCGGCAAGATTGCCTGGCGCGAATTGCAGGAGCAGGAGCGGGCCAGGGCGAGCGCCTGATCATCCTTGTGCGCAAGGCGCTGACTGGCTGAGCGTCACCCACGGTAACGCCGTGGGTAACAGGCCCGAATCAACGGCGCGGCGTAACGAACGACCTCGCGAAAATACCGGATAAACGAAACGTCAAATTCACCCGTTCGGGTGTGAGTCATCACCGGGCTCATGGCTAGCATGGGCTCTCCACTTACACACAACACCAGAGAAACCGCATGAGAAAAACAACAATGCGCGGAGCTTTTCAGCCAAGTCTGCTGGCCGTAGCCGTCGCACTCGGTGCCTGTACTCAGGCCCAGGCCGTGTCGTTCAAACTGGGTGAGGTCGATGCACAATTCGACTCCTCGCTGTCCATCGGTGGCAGCTGGTCGACCACCAACCCCGACAAGCACTTCATCTCCAACGGCAACAGCCAGGGCGTGCAGGGCGGTGGTTCCTCGTCGCGTACCGTCGATGACGGCCGCCTGAACTTCCGGGCCGGCGAGAACTTTTCGACCATCTTCAAGGGTGTGCATGACCTTGAGCTGAAGTACGGCGACAGCGGTGCCTTCGTGCGTGGCAAGTACTGGTACGACTTCGAACAGGAAGACGGCCATCAACATTTTTATGACATCGATGACTCCGGCCGTGATCGCGCCGCCAAGTCGAGCGGCGCGATGTTCCTCGACAGCTTCGTCTATCACAACTACACCCTGGGCGATCAGGTCGGCAACGTACGCCTGGGCAAGCAAGTGGTGAGCTGGGGCGAGAGCACGTTCATCGGCAACTCGATCAACTCCATCAACCCGGTCGACGTGGCAGCCTTGCGCCGTCCGGGCGCCGAGGTCAAGGAGGGCCTGATTCCGGTCAACATGCTCTATGTCTCCCAAGGCCTGAGCGAAAACCTGACGGCCGAGGGCTTTTATCAACTGCAGTGGGACAAGTCGGTGCTCGACAACTGTGGCACCTTCTTCGGTAACGATGGTGTACCCCAGGGCTGCAACGACCGCCTGGTAGTCACAGGCCTGGACCTGGCGCCGGGTGTGGCCCGCAACACCGGTGGTCCTGCGGCTGTCGCAGCAGGTACGGATGACGTATTCATACCCCGCGGCAAGGACAACGACGCGCGCAACAGCGGCCAGTACGGCCTGGCCTTGCGCTGGTTCATACCCGAACTCAACGATACGGAGATCGGCGCCTATGCGATGAACTACCACAGCCGCGCGCCTTTCCTGAGTGTCAATTCGAGTGCGGCCAGGGCTTCCGGTGCCAATCCTTTTGCCGGTATCCGCAGCGCCAGCTACTTCATCGACTATCCGGAAGACATTCGCCTTTACGGTTTGAGCTTCCAGACCAGCGTGGGCGGCACCTCGCTGGGCGGTGAGGTGAGCTACCGGCCGAACATGCCGCTGCAACTCAATACTGCCGACCTGCTGGGCGCTGCAATTCTGACCCCGACCTCGCCATTACTGACGACCGGATTTGCCGGCAACACCCTCGGTGCCGAAGTGAACGGCTACAAGCGTATGCCGGTGACCCAGGCGCAGGTGACGGCGACCCGATTCTTCGATCAGGTACTGGGTGCCAACCGCCTGACCCTGGTCGGCGAGGTGGGTTACAACCACATCAACGGCCTGGGCAAGGCCGACGGCACTGACCTGCGCTTCGGACGCAGCCCGGCGTTCGGTTCCGGCGAATTGCCGGGGGCTGCCGGCGCGGCGGCGTGTCGTGGCACCAACGTTGGCTTGCCCAACGCCAGCAACCCGGCGCAGGAATGTAACGACGATGGTTTCTACACCAGCAACAGCTGGGGCTACCGTGCCCGCGCCAAGCTGGATTATCCGAACGTGTTCGCCGGCATCAACCTGTCGCCGAACCTGGCCTGGTCCCACGACGTGCAAGGTTTCGGCCCCAACTTCGAGGAAGGCACGAAGGCCGTCAGCCTCGGCCTGGATGCCGATTACCAGAACACCTACACCGCCAGCCTCAGTTACACGGATTTTTTCGGTGGCGACTTCAACACCAACGTCGACCGCGACTATGTCGCGCTCAGTTTCGGCGTGAACTTCTAACGGGCAGAGGATAAAAACAATGAACTCGAAGACCATGCTGCGCTGCGGCGCATTGGCCCTGTCACTGCTGGCTACCGGCGTGATGGCGGCGGTTTCGCCGCAGGAAGCGGAAAAACTGGGCACCAGCCTGACCCCGCTGGGCGGGGAGAAGGCCGGCAACGCCGACGGCAGCATTCCGGCCTGGACCGGTGGCCTCAAAACTGGCGCCGGACCCTACGTGAACAATTTCCTGGGCGATCCGTTCGAAGGCGAAAAACCGCTGTTCACCATCACGGCCGCCAATGCCGATCAGTACAAGAGCAAGCTCAGCGAAGGCCAGTTGGCCATGCTCAAGCGCTACCCGGACACTTACAAGATCCCGGTGTACAAAACATACCGCACGGCCTCCAACCCGCAGTCGGTGTACGACGCAGCGAAGAAAAGTGCCGTGTCCACCGAGCTTGTCGATGGCGGTAACGCGCTGCGCAATTTCGCCCAGACCCGCTACTACCCGTTCCCGATCCCGAAATCCGGTATTGAAGTGGTCTGGAATCACACGACTCGCTATCGTGGTGAAAACCTCAAGCGCATTACCACTCAGATCACCCCGCAGGCCAATGGCAGCTACAGCCCGGTGCAAATGGCCGATGAATTGGCCTCGCCACAGTTTATGCAGGGCATCGAGCCGGGTGTCGCCGACAACGTGATCTTTTACTACAAACAGGAAGTGACCGCGCCTTCACGGCTGGCCGGTACTGTGCTGCTGGTTCACGAAACCATCGATCAGGTCAAGGAACCGCGCCTGGCGTGGGTCTACAACGCCGGCCAGCGTCGTGTTCGTCGTGCACCGCAAGTGGCTTACGACGGTCCGGGTACGGCTGCCGACGGCTTGCGCACGTCCGACAACGGCGACCTGTTCAACGGCGCGCCCGACCGTTACGACTGGAAGCTGATCGGCAAGAAGGAAATGTACATCCCCTATAACAACTACCGGTTGCAGTCGCCCAAGCTCAAGTACGACGACATCATCAAGCCGGGCCATATCAACCAGGACCTGACCCGCTACGAGTTGCACCGCGTATGGGAAGTCGAGGCGACCTTGAAGGCCGGCGAACGCAACATCTACGCCAAGCGCCACATGTACTTCGACGAAGACACCTGGAGTCTGGTGGAAGTCGATCACTACGACGGTCGTGGCCAACTGTGGCGCGTCGGCGAAGGGTTTGCGATGAATGACTACCACAATGGCATCGCTACCTACGCCAACCAGTCCATTTATGACCTGCTGGCCGGTCGTTACATCGTGATGGGTCTGGTCAACGAATCGCCCAAGGGCGCTGAGTATGGTGTCGCTGCGAACCTGAACGAGTTCACGCCGGCCGCCCTGCGTAACGACGGTATTCGCTGAGTCATCCAACATCACGCGCCTTTAGTGGGAGCAGCCCCAGGCATTTTGCCGACGGCTCGCTCCCACGTTTTTCCCTCTGCAGTCCAACTCCCTCTGCCTCCTGCCACCTGATGCGGGTGGCGCGTTTTTGCCTCGCTCCGACGGACCATTGAAGTGCCCTGATGCGAATGCCGCCGGGGTCGACTCGCCAAAAGTCATTGCGAGGTACTTCATGCAGGTTCCCGGTTCCAATTGCGTCACTTTCCGTACTCAGGCCGCGCGAATTCCCCGGTTGCCCGCGGTGTACCTGTCGCGTGCGCGTCTGCTCGATGCCCTTGACCGTGCACAACCACGCTTGCGTCTGATCTGCGCACCGGCCGGCTTCGGCAAGACCGCATTGTTGTGTGAATACCTGCAACAGGTGCCGTCCGCTGACGGCATCGTCTGGCTGAGCCTGGCCGGCAGTCGCAAGACCGCCGGCGCCTTGCGTACCGCGCTGGCGCTGGAGCTGGGACTGGCGCCGGACATCGCGCCGCAGGTGCTGCTGGGATTGCTCGAGGCGCGCACGACACCGCTCTGGCTGGTGCTCGACGATTTGCCCCATGATCTGTGCCCCGAACTCAATCAATGGATCGAGCAACTGCTCGCACTGCCCACAAGCCTTGTGCGCTTGCTGGTCACCTGTCGTCGGCGTCCCGATTGGAATCTGCCGCGCCTGATGCTGGCAGGTGAACACCTGGAAATCGGCGCCGACGATCTGGCCTTCCAGCAGGATGAGGTCCGGGCTCTGACCCGGCTGTTGCGACCGGAGGCCGATGCTTCGACGCTCGAAACACTCTGGCGCGAAGTCGGCGGCTGGTGCACCGGAATCAGGCTGTTGCTGGAAGCTTCCAATCAGGGCGAGGCGTTGCGCCTGACCCTGCTGCGCGAATATCTCAGGCATGAAGTGCTGTCGCGCCTGACGCAAGAGCATTGTGAAATGCTGTATGGCCTGGCCCGGCTGCCCAGGGTCAGTGAACAGCTGTGCGACCAGCTCTGGGAGGGGCAGGACGGCGCGCAGATGTTCCAGTACCTGATGAAAGGTCAGGTGTTCCTGATGCCTGTCGAAGGTCACCGTCACTGGTATTGCCTGCTACCGGCCGTGGCGGCTGCACTGCAAGAGCACCTGGGCGGGCCGGCCTTGAACCACTTGCGCCTGCGTTACTGCCGCTTGATGAGTGCCGGCGGGCATTTCGACGTGGCTATCGACCAGGCGCTGTTGGCCGAACGTCCGGAAGTGGCAGTCAACTACATGCAGAGCCTGCGTCTGAGCTGGCTGATCAGTGACCGTAATCTGAACCGTTTCGTCGCTTGGCGAGACCGCCTGCCTGCCAGTTTGCTCAACAGCAGCCCGCGCCTGATCTTCCTGTGTGCCAGGGCCCTGATGTTCAGGGGTCGACTGAGCGAGTCGGCCGATTGCCTGCAGCAGATCGGACGCTTCCTGCCACAGGCAGACCCGATGCTCAATCGCAGGCTGCTGGCCAGCTGGCAAGCGCTGCACGGGACCCTGCAAGCCATGCGTGGCGATGGCGAAGCGGCGCGTCTGCATTGCCGCGCGGCATTGAACGCGCTGACCGCCCAGGATTGGCTGAGCACATTGCTGTGTCATTCCACCCTGGCTCGGGTGCACATGATTGCAGGCGATTTGCAGGAGGCGCAGCACCTGCTGGAGCAGGGGGTGCAAATGGCCCGGCGCCAAGGCAGCGAGGATGGCGAATTCCTGATCAATACCGACCGGTTCCGCCTGATGAGCTTGCAGGGCAACCTGCAGCTCGCCGAGGCTTTGCTGCAGGAAGACTTGCAGCGGCTGCAGCCCGAGCCGGACTCGCTCAATCCTTTGCTGGGGCGCCTGTTGTTCCTGCAATGTGAGTTGCTGCTGGCCCAGGACCGCCTGGATGAAGGCGAGCAGGTATTGCTGACCGGCATGCAACAGGTCGAAGACAGTTGTGCGCCGTTCGTGCTCCATGGCTATTTCCTGCAGGTTGAGATCGCCTTGCGCCGTGATCGTCTGGAGCAGGCTCAAGTGTTGCTTCACGCGGCCGAGCGACGCATGCATTGCGGCAACGTCGACAGCAGTTGCTACCACAGCGCGATTGACTTGCTGAAACTGCGCATCCTCGCTTGCCAGGGCAACTGGACGCAGATGCTCAGCATCGCCCATGGACTGGAAGAGCATTTGCAAGGACCACGACCGAGCCTGCCGCCCTTGCACTTGCCCACCCTGGCCCAACGCAACCAATTGCTGCTGGCCCGGGCCGAGTTCGAGACGGGTGACAGTGAGCTGGCCCTCAGTCGCCTGGAAAAACTGCTGCAGCTGTGCGAGCGCCTAGGTTTTGCCCGATTGGGAGAAGAGGCCGGGCGGATGCTGGTGACTTTCAATGCCAACCTCGTACGGCATGACACCCCGGCGCAAAAAAACCGTATGGAAGGATCCCCGTCTGCGCCAGAGCGCAGCGGTGCCTGCGAGGCATACGCCGTCCCGGCCTATCAGGATGGCCTGACCCCTCGGGAAATTTCGGTGCTCAAATTGCTGGCCGAAGGCATGTCGGTGCGCGAGGTTGGCGACAGTCTGTTCATATCGGTCAACACCGTGAAAACCCACGCCAAGAGCATCAACGTCAAGCTTGGTGCCGTACGCCGAACCCAGGCCATCAACTGTGCCAAGGCCATGGGCATCCTCGCCTGAGCCGATTCCGCGCATCGGCCACCCGTGCCGGGTGGCGACGTTGCGCAGGCGATCAACAACCATGGACGCCTGCCCATCGATGCGCCAGACAAGCAGTGGGCCAACAATAACAAGAGGTGATGATGAGCACTATTGACAGTCCGTGCGCCACGGACATCCGCGCCATCCTGGACAAACAGCGTGCGGCCTGTCTGGCCCGCGAGCCTTACAGCGCCGAACAGCGCTGCGAACTGATCGACCGCGCCATCGGCCTGTTGGTCGAGCACGAGCAGGAAATCGTCGATGCCCTGACGGCCGACTTCGGTCACCGCACCGCCGCGTTCACCCGCGCCAGTGAAGTGCTGTCGCCCCTGGCCACCCTCAAGCAGACCAAGAGCGATTTGATCGAGTGGATGAAGCCCCAGTCGCGCGCGACAGCGGCCGGTGAGGCCTGGGTGCAGTATCAGCCGCTGGGCGTGGTCGGCATCGTCACCGCCTGGAACGTCCCGGGCAACATGGTGTTCAAGGGCCTGGCCGGTGCCCTGGCGGCCGGCAACCGGGTGATGATCAAACCTTCGGAATACACCCCTCACACCAGCGCCTTGATCGCCCGCCTGATCGGTTCGGTCTACGAGCAGGACGAAGTGGCCGTGATCACCGGGGATGCCCGGGTAGGCCAGGCATTTTGCGCCCAGCCGTTCGATCACTTGCTGTTCACCGGCGCCACCGGGATCGGCAAGCATGTGTTGCGCGCCGCCGCGGAGAATCTGGTGCCGGTGACCCTGGAACTGGGCGGCAAGTCGCCGGTCATCCTGTCTCGCAGTGCCGACTTCAAGTCGGCCGTGGCCAAGATCGTCATCGGTAAACTGCACAACGCCGGTCAATTGTGCGTGGCGCCGGACTATGTGTTCGTCCCTGAGGAGTCCGTCGATGACTTTATCGCGGTGGCCCGGCAAGTGGTCGCTCGCGTCTATCCGACCCTGATGGACAACCCCGACTACACCTCGGTGATCAACCAGCGTCACTACGAGCGTCTGCTGGATTACCTGAGCGAGGCACGCCTGGCGGGTGTCGCCCTGGAGGAATTGAATCCGGCCAACGAAGACTTCCGCCGTACCGAACAGCGCAAGGTGGTACCGACGTTGCTGATCGATCCCGCTGATCACCTGCAGGTGATGCAAGAGGAAATTTTCGGCCCGCTGCTGGTGATCAAGCCCTACAAGGACCTCGAACAAACCCTGACCTTCATCAACGCGCGACCGCGTCCCCTGGCGCTGTACTACTTCGGCGACGATGCCGCCGAAGAAGCCCGTGTATTGGCGCGTACCTGCTCCGGAGGCGTCACTGTCAACGAGGTGATGCACCACGCCGCCCTTGAGAGCCTGCCTTTCGGCGGGGTCGGCGCCAGTGGCATGGGTGCCTATCACGGTATCGACGGTTTCCGCACCTTCAGTCACGCCAGGGCGGTGTTCCGTGCGCCCGTGAACAAGGCTTGAGTCCTTCCGCCAATCTTCGAGAGCTATGTCATGAAAGCAGCTGTATTCCATCAAGTGGGTTCTCCGCTGGTCATCGAGGAAGTCGGCATCGCCAAGCCAGGCCCGCGCGAAGTGCTGATCCGTACCGTGGCGGTGGGTGTGTGCCATTCGGACCTGCACGTGGTCGATGGCTCGTACCCGTTCCCGGGGCCGCTGGTGCTGGGCCATGAAGCGGCCGGCATCGTCGAGCAAGTGGGTTCGGAAGTTCGCTCGGTCAAGCCGGGCGACCATGTCGTGACCTGCCTGACCGTTTTCTGCGGCTGCTGTGCCCATTGCGTCACCGGGCATCTGGCCCGTTGCGTTTCGCCGCAGACCAAGCGCGGCAAGGACGAAGAGTCGCGTCTGACTTACGTCCAGAAACCAATGCCGCAATTTGCCAACCTGTCGGGGTTTGCCGAGCAGATGCTGGTGCATGAAAACGCCTGTGTCTCGATCCGCCGCGACATGCCGCTGGACCGCGCGGCCTTGCTGGGTTGTGCGGTCACCACCGGCACCGGCGCGGTGTTCAACACCGCCAAGGTGCGTCCGGGCGAAACCGTGGCCGTGATCGGCTGCGGCGGCATCGGCCTTGCCGCCATCAACGGCGCGGCGCTGGCCGGGGCAGGGCGGATCATCGCCATCGACATGCTCGACAACAAGCTGGAGCTGGCCAGGCAGTTCGGTGCAACCGATCTGGTCAACGGCAAGGACGGCGATGCGGTCAAGCGCGTACTGGAATTGACCCAGGGCGGCGTGCATCACGCCTTCGAATGCATCGGCCTCAAGCAAACCGCCGAACAGGCGTTTGCGATGCTGGCGCGCGGCGGTACGGCAACCATCATCGGCATGATCAAACCGGGCCTGAAGATCGAACTCGACCCTATGCAGTTGCTCCACGAGCGCAAGGTCCAGGGTTCGCTCATGGGCTCGAACCGCTTCCCCGTGGACATGCCGAACCTGGTGGACTTCTACATGCAAGGCCGGCTCAAGCTCGACGAGATGATTTCCCAGCGCATCAAGCTCGAACAGATCAACGAAGCGTTCGACGAGTTGCGTCGCGGCGAACTGGCCCGTTCGGTGATCGTTTTCGATCAGTGATGGGCGCTGCATGAACTTACTGGCGTCGGCCGCTGGTCGACGCCTCACACCCTGCTTGTGGAGTAGCTCGATGGACATTCAATTCACCACGGATGAGCAAGCGTTCCGCGAGGAAGTGCGTGCCTTCCTCTTCGACAAACTGCCTGAGCGGTTTTCCCGTCGTATCAAACAAGGCAAGCGCCTGAACAAGGAAGACCAGATCGAGTGGATGCGCATCCTCAATGATCAAGGCTGGCTGGTACCGGACTGGCCGGTCGAGCACGGTGGCACCGGCTGGACTGCGGTGCAAAAACATATTTTCGAAGAGGAATCCATGGCCGCCGGCGCGCCGCGCGTCGTGGCCTTCGGCACCAAGATGGTGGCACCGGTGCTGATCAAGTTCGGCAGCGCCGCGCAGAAGGCGCGTTTTCTGCCGCGCATCCTGACCAGTGAGGACTGGTGGTGCCAGGGCTATTCGGAGCCGGGCGCCGGTTCCGACCTGGCTGCCGTGAAAACCCGGGCCGTTCGCGAGGGTGATGAGTATGTCGTCAACGGCCAGAAGATCTGGACCACCCTGGCGCATTTCGCCGACTGGATGTTCTGCCTGGTGCGCACCGACCCGACCGCCCAGCAGCAGCGAGGCATCTCGTTCCTGCTGATCGACATGAAGACTCCGGGCATCACCGTACGGCCGATCATCACCCTGGACGGCGAGCATGAAGTCAACGAGGTGTTCTTCGACAACGTGCGGGTGCCGGTGGAAAACCTGGTCGGCGAGGAAAACCAGGGCTGGACCTGCGCCAAGTACCTGCTGACCCATGAGCGTACCAGCATCGGTGGCATCGCCCAGAACAAAGCCATGCTCAATCACCTCAAGCAGGTCGCCCGCCAGGAAGTGCGCAACGGCAAGCCGCTGATCGAGGACCCGCTGTTCCGGGCACAGATCGCTGAAGTGGAAATGCAGTTGATGGCCGCGGACATGAGCAACCTGCGCACTCTGGCGGCGGCCCGCGACGGCGGCGCACCGGGCGCGGAAAGCTCGATCCTGAAGATCAAGGGCACCGAATTGCGCCAGGCCATCGCTTACCTGACCAGCAAGGCCGTCGGCCCGTATGCGCTGCCGTTCCTTGAAGATGAACTGGGCTACGGCGACGACGCGCTGCTTTACACCGAGTACAGCACCGCCGCTACCTACCAGTACCTGAACACACGTAAAGCCTCGATCTACGGCGGCTCCAACGAAATTCAGAAAAACATCATCGCTAAAATGATCCTCGAACTGTAAGGCGCCGACCATGGACTTCAAATTGACCGAAGAGCAGCAAATGCTGCAAGAAACCGCTGCCCGCCTGGTTCGCGACGCCTATGGCTTCGAGCAGCGCGAGGCGTTTTGCCAGCGCGAGACGGGTTTCAGCGCCGAGTTCTGGCAACAACTGGCCGAGCTGGGCCTGACCTCGGTGCCGTTTGCCGAGCAATACGGCGGATTTGCCGGCGGCGGGGTGGAAACCCTGCTGATCATGACCGAGCTGGGTCGCGGCCTGTGCCTGGAACCTTACTTGCCATCGGTGATCCACGCCGGCGGCTTGATTGAGCAACTGGGCAGCGAGGCGCAAAAAGAGGCGTTGTTGCCACGGGTGGCCGCCGGTGAACTGCAACTGGCCGTGGCGCTGGAGGAAGCCCAGAGTCATTACCAGCTGCATGACGTGCTGACCCGTGCCGAAGCGGTCGAAGGCGGGTGGCGGCTCAACGGGCGCAAATCGGTGGTGATCGCCGGGCACAGCGCCGGCCTGATCCTGGTGTCGGCGCGTACCGACGGCCAGCAGCATGACGAAAGCGGCATCAGCCTGTTCCTGATCGATCCGAAGAGTGATGGCGTGCGCAGCCGTTCGTTCCCGACCATGGACGGGCGCAAGGCCTGTGAATTGTATCTTGAGGACGCGTTCGTCAGCGGCGCGGCGTTGCTGGGGGAGGTGGGCCAGGCCCTGCCGGCATTGCGTTACCAGCAAGGGCGAGCCGTCGCCGCGCAGTGTGCCGAAGCCGTGGGCAGCATGGAAGCGGCGTGCACCTTTACCCTGGATTACCTGAAGACCCGCCAGCAGTTCGGCCAGGTCATCGGCAAGTTCCAGGCCCTGCAACACCGCATGGTGGATATGCGCATCGAGCTGGACCAGGCCACTTCCATGGCCATGCTCGCGGCCTGCGTGGCTGATCAACCCGACAGCGTCGAGCGCAGCCGGGCACTGGCCGCCGCCAAGTTCATTATCGTCCGTGCAGCACGCTTCATCGCCGATCAGGGCATCCAGTTGCATGGCGGCATTGGCCTGACCTGGGAATACATGCTGTCGCACCATGCCAAGCACCTGCTGATGGTCGCCCGCCAGTTCGGCGACGACGACCATCATTTGCAGGCATTCTCGGCACTGTTGGACGTGGCCTAATCCCGTAGGAGCGAGGCTCGCCCGCGAACAGGAAGTCGCGATTGGCGGTGCCTGCAAGGACGCTTTCGCCGGCAAGCCTGGCTCCTACGGAGAACAGCCAGTTCGGCGACGACGACCATCATTTACAGGCCTTTTCGGCACTGTTGGACGTCGCGTGATCCCGTAGGAGCGAGGCTCGCCCGCGAACGGGATTTTGCGACTGGCGGTGCCTGCAAAGACGCCTTCGCCGGCAAGTCGGATCGCCGCACCGCTGGCTCCTACGGAGTACGGCTTGTCGGTGACGACGACCATTGAACGATTCAGTAACAGTTCTTTGCTTTAGGGCCCTTCGGGGCCCTTTTTTTTGGATTGCACTTTCCTTCGGTGTTTCAAGGCGTATCTCTGGATGCCTCGACATCGCGCATGCGCGCCACCGCCTCATCGCGGCTGTTCACGCCCAGCTTGCTGTAGATGTGGCTCAGATGCCATTTGACCGTTTCCGGCGAAAGCCCCAGGGCGCGCGCGATCTTCTTGTTCGGCAGGGCCTGTCCAAGCAGTTGCACGATTTCCAGCTCGCGCTCGCTCAACTCGCCGACACCTTGCACAGTGGGGCGCCGGATGCCAACGATTTTCTCTTCGCGGGGAGGTGGCGCAACGGGATCGAAACGAGCCGCCTGCAGGCGTTCTACATAGAAGGTCAACACCGGGTCCAGTTGCTCCTGGCGCGCGACCTCGCCGATCAAGTCCAGTGCATTGGGGTGAGCATCAAGCAGACAACGCATCAGGCCGGAGCGGTGCCCTCGGCGCAAGGCGTCCAGCACCTTGCTGCGTGCCAATTGATGTTGTCCGCGCTGGTGGTCGACACTGGCACCGAACATCAGCATGCGCACCGCCAGGCCTTGCCGGCCATGACTCTCGCACCAGGCCAGCAACTGTTCCAGGCGCAACGAAGCGCCTTGCAGGTCTCCGCGAGCGGCCTGCATTCGTGCCTGGGCGTGCATTGTCAGCACCTGGATTTCCTTGAGCGGGCTGCCCTCGGTGTCATGCTGGCGAGCGTGGATGGCTTCAAGTTGCGCCATCCGGTTTTCCGCCGCGACCTGTTCGCCCAGTTGCACATGCCAGGAAACCCGCCATACCAGGCTGTAGGCCAGCAGTCGGTCGAGCTTGAGCTTGTTGGCATAGTCTTCCAGCCGTTCCACATAGGCGAATGCTTCCAGACGGTTACCGGCCAGCCACTGGATCGATCCCAGAATGCTGTAGACGCGCAACACCGAATCGGGAATGGAAATGCGTTCCAGGATGTCGAGCCAGCCGGTGAGCAGATCATGGGCGGCCTGTACCTGGTTGGTTTCGTAGAGCACCTCGCCCAGCAGTGCGGCAGCCAGATGGCGTGGGTCCGAGCACGCCTTGCCACCGCGCTCGGCCTCGTACAGGACTTCGCGATAAACCCGCTCTGCCTGATTGACCTGTCCCTGCATGGCCAGGCTCAAACCGACCAGGCAGCGGCCTTGCAGAACACCGGCGGCCGTGCCGGTCAGCGGGACGCCGTCGACCAGCAGTTGCGGGCGCTCCAGCTGGATACGCCGCGCCAGTTCATATTCCCCGCGGTGCATATACAACCAGGAGAGGATGTTGATGCTGCCACCGACCAGCACCGCATCGGCCTCGCGCGGCGGGTGGAGCATCTGCGGCAGCACGGCCATGGCGCTTTCAGTGTCGTCGCGTTGCACAGCCAACGTGGCGCGCAGCATCACCAGGCGAAACCGCGCCCCGGCATCGCTGTCCGGTACTGTCTGCCACAAGTGATCGAGCAGTTGCGCGGCGGCGGTGAAATCCCGGGCGAAGATGTGCAGACGGACCATCAGGATGCACAGCGCACTGCTGACCTGTACCTGCTCGGTCGGCAGGCAGCGCATCAGATCGACCAGCAGGCGCAGATCGCCATGGGCGTACAGGCGTTCGGCGTGGGCCTCGACCAGGCGCGCGGCGTCCGGCGCCTGGCCACCCAGCACGGCGTGGCGCACGGCTTCATCCAGTTGATCGTGATCGCGGAACCAGGACCAGGCTCGCGCGTGCACGGTACGTTGTTCGTCCTCGCTCAAGGTGGCGAAACGCTTGAGCAGGGTTTCGCGCAGCAGCGGATGCAGTCGGAACCAGCGCTGCTCGCTACCGCTCTCGACGGAGATCAGGAACAGGTTGTCACTTTCCAGGCGAGCGAGCAGGGTGGTCGCCGCACCCACCGCCTGAGGCTGGCCGGTGAGGGCCGCGCACAAGGGCGCGCAAAAACTGTTGCACACCGCCAGGTACACCAGCAGATCGCAGTCGCTGGGGGCCAGATGCGCCAGGACCTGATTGGCGAAGAATGTCTCGAAGGCCGGAATGTCCCGCAGTTGACCCGGTTCTGCCTGGCCCTGGCGAGGCCTGCGACGGCTCACGCAAAGCAGCTGTAACCCGGCCACCCAGCCATCGGTCAGGTCGTGTAACTGCCGCGCTTCGCTGGGTGTGATTTCGCCGAGCTGGTCCCTTAGAAATTGCTCGCTCTCCTCGGGGCGAAAGCGCAGGTCGCCCAGGTCCAGCTCCAGGGTCAGGGACTGGCTGCGCAGTCGCGCCAGTGACAACGGCACCACACTGCGCGATACCAGCGCCAGGTGCAGGTTGGCGGGCGCATAGTCGAGCAGCCATTGCAGGGCTTCGTGGATGGCGGTGTTGGTGAGGTTGTGCAGGTCGTCCAGGACCAGGACCAGCTCCCGGCCGCGATTGGCGATACCGCGGACCAGGGCGATGACGGTGCGCTCCACCGCTTCGCCGTCCGTGCCGCGACCTTCCAGTTGAGCCGCCTCGCGGATGATTTGCGGGTCGACCTGGGCAAGGCTGGCGAGCAGGTATTCGATGAAGCGGCTCAGGTCGTTATCTTCGCCGGTCAAGGTCAGCCAGGCGAAGTCATAACCCAAGGGCAGCAGTTGCTGGCGCCAGGCGATCAGCGCGGTGGTCTTGCCGCAGCCCGCCGGACCGCGCAGGACAACACAGCGTCGCTGACGCGCGTCCAGCAGACGGTCGATCAGGGGCTGGCGTGAAACCAGCGTGCCGCTGCTGCGCGGGGGCAGCAGCCGGGTCGCGTCGATGGTGCCAGGGTTGCTAGCGCTGCCTTGGGCTGCGGTTGTGTTCTTCTTATGCATGGGCCGTTCCGCAGGCAATCCAATGTGAATGAGCCCCCGATACGGGGCAGGTCGTCAGCTTAACGCCAATCGTACTCGCCTGTGCATCCCCACCCGACTCGGGTGGCGGTGCGCCTTGGGACGCAGCCGACACTGGCCCGGCCGGTGGCGGTGCTCACACAACCCGCCAAAGCCCCGTCATGTCCGCGCGCCGGGAGCGACGCGTCCCCACGACGGGCCCGCCGCTCCCGACGCGCGGGCACCCTAAATCCGAATAAAAGCAACAAATCAGAGGATGACAGCATGTACCTGACCCAAGGCCTGCAAAGGGCATTGCAACAGACGCCCGAACGTATCGTCACTATCTGCGGCGAACGGCGTCGGACCTTTGGCGAGTTCGGCGAGCGTGTCGCGCGCCTGGCCGCAGCCCTGCAAGGCCTGGGCATGCAGGCCGGCGACCGGGTGAGCATGCTGGCCATGAACTCCGACCGTTATGTCGAATACATGTATGGCACATGGTGGGGCGGCGGGGTGCTCAACCCGGTGAACATCCGCTGGGCGGTCGCCGAAATCGTCTATTCGCTGGACGACTGCGACACCCGGTTGCTGCTGGTCGACGACCATTTCCTGCCGCTGGTCGAAGGTATCCGCTCCACGGCACGCCATGCTCCGGTGTTCATCTACGCCGGCGACGGCCAGGCTCCGCAGGGCATGCTCGACTATGAAACCCTGCTGGCCGAGGCCACGCCTGTTGCGGATGCCGGCCGTGGCGGCCAGGACCTGGCCTGCATCATGTACACCGGTGGCACCACCGGTTTCCCCAAGGGTGTCATGCAGACTCATCTCAACCTCTGGTCTGCCTGTGTGCAACGCATGGCAGAAATCAATCAGGGGCGTGATCAGCGCGATCTGCACGTGATGCCGTTGTTCCATATTGCCGGCCTGGCTCGGCTCGTTTGCAGCATCATGGTCGGCAGCACCCAGGTGATCCTGCCTGCGTTCGATCCGGCGCAGGTGCTGCGCACCCTGGAGCAGGAGCAAGTCACCGATACGGTCCTGGTGCCGACGATGATCCTCGGTCTGCTCGCCCATCCGGATTTTTCACGGCGCGATTTGAGCCGCTTCAAGCGCCTGACCTACGGCGCATCGCCCAGTGTGGGGGCCATGATCGAGCAAGTCGTGGCGAAGTTGCCGCACCTGCAACTGGCCCACTCCTACGGTTTGACCGAGGCTTGCCCGATCGTGTCGACCAATCCACCACAAAACCACAGCCCCGAGGCGCGCAAGAACGGTCTGGCCGGATCCGTCGGCCGAAGCGGGTTGGGCGTTTTGGTGAAGATCGTCGATGAGCAGGGTGATGAAGTACCGCGCGGTACAGTCGGGGAGGTCATCGTGCGTGGGCCCAACATCATGCAGGGCTATTGGAACAAGCCCGAAGAAACGGCCAGGGCGCTGCGCGATGGCTGGTTACACACCGGTGATGGCGGCTACATGGACGCGCAGGGCTACCTGTTCATCGTCGACCGTCTCAAGGACATGATCGTCAGTGGTGGCGAGAATGTGTATTCGGCAGAGGTGGAGAATGTGGTCGCCCGTCATCCCGCAGTGGCAATGTGCGCAGTGATAGGCATTCCCCACCCGCAATGGGGCGAGGCGGTGCATGCGGTGGTGGTGTGCAATCCTGGTGTTAAATCCAGCGAAGATGAGATTCGCGCCCATTGCCGGGAATACATTGCCAGCTACAAGTGTCCGAAAACCGTGGAGTTCCGCGATGCACTGCCATTGACCGGTGCCGGCAAGGTTCTCAAGCGCGACCTGCGCGAACCTTTCTGGGTGAATAACCGATAACACCATTCATTGAAGTCAGCTTTGCGTCGTGCGGCGGCCATAACAACGCCTTCGCTTGCAGGAGCCAGGCTTGCCGGCGAAGGCGCCCTGACGTCATGTGGCGCATTCAAAAACGCCTTCGCCGGCAAGCCTGGCTCCTACGGAATCGGGGGCCACAAAATATGGTGGTGTCGCAGCCCTGTAGGAGCGAGGCTCGCCCGCGAAGACGGCCTGACGTCAGGCGGCGCATTCAATAACGCCTTCGCCGGCAAGCCTGGCTCCTACGGAATCGGGGAGGGCGGTCACACATCGGGGGGGCTAGCGACGTCGGTCCTTGTGCGGCGTTACCCCTTTCCAGCGCCGGTAGGCGCGGATGAAGCACGACGGCTCGCCATAACCCAAGGCATCGGACACATGCTCCAGCGTCAGGCCATCGGCGAGCAGTTGCAGGGCCAGGGCTTCGCGGACCTGGTCCTGCAGTTCCCGAAAGCTGGTGCCTTCATCGGCCAGACGGCGGCGCAGTGTGCGTGAGGTGATGTGCAGTTCGCTCGCGACGGTCTCCATGTCCGGCACCTGTCCGGGGCGGGCGACCAGCCTTTGTCGCAGTTGCCCGCTGAGCCCGCCGCCACTCAGACGCTTGAGCAGCTCCAGGCATTGAGCCTCGCACTGGCGGGCCACCTCGGTATCGGCGCCGGGCAGCGGCTGGTCGAGGATCGCGCCGCCATTGGCGACGATGACGTTGGCCTGCGCATCGAAAGTCGGCTCGACACCGAACACCTCCACATAGGGCGTGACATCCGTCGGCCGGGACCGGCGCAGGGCGATGCTGACAATCGGCAACGAAGCGCCGACGAGGTCGCGCATGAAGCTGCGTGACATGCCCAGATCCCTGTCCACCACGAACGCCTGCACATCCTGCGGCAAATGACGCTCATCGATGGTCGCGACCAGCAGATGGCCGACCTCCTGCAGATGAAATTCGGTAAAGGGATTCCACAGCTTTTCGTAACGCACCGACATCGCCAGGGCAGCGCGCAGGGTAGGGCAACTGAGCAAGGCGAAACCCCAGACGCCGCGTGTGACCAGACGATAACGCAGGCCTGCCTGCAATCCGATTCCGGGAATGTTGCCCAAGGCGTTCACCAGATTGCGCATCAATTGCACTTCCTGTTCGGCCCTGACCTGCAGATCGGGATCGGCCAACTGCCTGGGGGACAGTCCGGTATCGCCCAGGCAGGATTCGGCGCTGACGCCATGGTCGAGGGCGAATTGCAAAAGCAGTTGTATAGCGGCGGCGCCGGGTAATGCGCGGTCGGGATCGTAGGGAAGCTGTGGCATCGGCGAACGGCTTTGGTCAGGCGGACGGGTTGTCCGAAAATGTCGATTTTGTGTCCCATCCTGCCATACCGGACGGTCAGCGGGCTAGCTAGTATTTGCTCCAATAACAAGAAGCGACAGGCCGAAACTCCGGTCCCTCCGGACACCGCACGCCTGCCGCAAACCAGGAGCAGACCCGCCATGGCATTGCCGAGCATCATCACTGACCAGGACGCTTTGCTGTCCATCAATTCCAACGAACAACCCTGGATCAGGGACTTCCCGGTTCCCGGCTCGCACATCTGCCCGTTGTTCCTCGACCCGCAGAACGGCATTTGGGTACTTCGCGTCAAGGTCGGCCCCGGTATCACACTGCCCAATCATTTCCATACCGGCACCGTGCATTTGTACACCGTGAGTGGTCGTTGGGGTTATGTGCAGTACCCCGACCAGCCGCAGACCGAAGGCTGCTACCTGTACGAGCCGGGTGGCTCGATCCATCAGTTCACCACGCCAATCGACGGTCCGGCCGAAACGGACACCTTGATGGTGATCCAGGGTGCCAACGTCAACTTCGACGCCGACGGCAATTTCACCCACGTGGTCGACGCCGGTTTCATCGAGGCAATGCTGAACAAGGTCGCCCGCGAGCGCGGCATGTCGCCCCTCAAGTACATCCGCAGCCTCGGTGCCGCCTACTCGGTAGCCTGAAATACACAGACCAGGAGACAGACAAATGGAAGATTTGCGCAACAAGGTCGCCGTCATCACCGGTGGCGCCTCCGGGTTTGGCAGGGCATTCGCCCTGCGCGGCGCGGCACTGGGCATGAAACTGGTGCTGGCCGATATCAACCAGGACGCACTGGACGCAGTGGTCGCCGAATTGAAGGCGGCCGGTGCGGATGTCATCGGCAGGCGTACGGATGTCTCGCAGTCGGCCGATGTGCAGGCGCTCGCCGATGCGGCAATCGCCGCCTATGGCGAGGTCAATCTGCTGTTCAACAATGCGGGCGTGGCGCCCGGCGGACTGGTGTGGGAGCGGTCCGAGCAGGATTGGAACTGGGCGCTCGGCGTGAACCTGCATGGCGTGCTCCACGGTGTGCGGATCTTCACGCCGCTGATGCTCGCCGCCGCGGCCAAAGCCCCGTCTTACCGTGGGCATATCGTCAACACCGCATCCGTTGCGGGCCTGACGACCGCACCGACGCTGGGGCCCTATTGTGTGGCCAAGCATGCCGTGGTGGCCCTGAGCGAGTCGCTTCACCATGACCTGGGCCTGGTCAGCGAACAGGTGCACTGCTCGGTGCTGTGCCCCGGTTTCGTGGCCACTGGCATCAGCCGCTCGGACCGCAACCTGCCGACAGACGATGATGCCCAAGTGGCGCCGAGCCGGGCGCAGCTCGCGGCCAAGGCCATGCTGGACCAGGGGATCGCCGGCAGCGCAATCAGTGCCGACGATGTGGCCCGGATCACCTTCGACGGCATCCGCGACCGTCGTTTCTACCTGCTGCCGCATCCCGCTTCGATGGAAGCCGTAGGTCAACGCTTCGACGACATCCTGAACCTGCGCAACCCCACTGGCCCGTTCGCGCAACGCCCTCAGATCCGCGAGACGCTGATGGCCACCCTGCGCGGCGCGTGAAACCGGCATGACCGTCCAATAACAACAATCAGGACCGACCGATGATGCTCTACCCAAGAAACCTGCTGGCGATTGCGCTGGCAACCCTGCCGTTTGCCAGCGCCTTTGCCCAGACGATTTCCGAGCAGCAAGCCTATGAAATCGCCAAGGAAGCCTACGTGTATGCGTATCCACTGGTGATCATGGGCGCAACCGTAGCCCAGACGACAAACTATGCCGCCCCCACCGGCATCGCAGCGCAAGGCCCCGTCAATCAGTTCACCCATGGCAAGGCGTTTGTCTCGGCCGATTTCAAGAAAGTCGTGCGCCCGAACGTGGACACACTTTATTCGACCGCTGTGCTCGACCTGGGCCCGGAGCCCATCGTGCTCTCCGTACCTGCAACGGATCGCTACTTCATGTTGCCTTTGTTGAGCCTGTGGACCGATATCTTCGCGGTGCCCGGCACACGCACCACGGGAGCCAATACAGCACGTGACTTCCTGGTTGTCGGCCCGGACTGGAAAGGCAATGTTCCGGACGGACTGGAACTGATCCGCAGTCCCACGCGCATTGCCACCATCGCCGGCCGAACGCAAACCAATGGCAAGGACGACTATGACAACGTCCACAGAATTCAGGCGCAGTACAAGGTGACGCCGCTGTCGGCCTGGGGCAAGGTGGACTACGTCGCGCCCCTGCAGGTTGTCGATCCGGCCATCGATATGAAGACCCCGCCACCGGTGCAGGTCAGCCAGATGGATGCCGCCACCTTTTACGGTCACTTTTCCGACTTGCTCAAAGACAACCCGCCGAGCGAAGCCGATTACCCGATGGTTCACCGCCTGGAACGCCTGGGCTTCAAGGTCGGCCAGCATTTCGACGCAAACACTGTGCCGGCCCCGATCAGGCAGTCTCTGGAACGGGCAATGGTGGATGGTCGGACGGAAGTCGACAAGCTCGGCCGGGACGCAATCGGCGGCAAGGGCAAGGGCTGGGTTTATACAGGGCAAACCGGCAACTACGGCGTCGACTACCGGTACCGCGCGGCCATGACCCGTTGCTGCCTGGGCATCAATTTGCCGCAGGATGCCGCCTATCCATCGCTGTCGGTCGACGACAAGGCCCAGCCACTTGATGGCAGACACCGCTATGCATTGCACTTCAAAAAGGCAGAACTGCCGCCGGTGGAAGCCTTCTGGTCGCTGACGGCGTATGACCAGGAAGGCTACTTCATCCCCAACCCGCTCAGCCGCCAGGCCCTGGGCGACCGCGACAAGCTGCACTTCAACGCCGATGGCTCACTCGATCTCTACATCCAGTCCGATTCGCCCGGCAAGGACAAAGAGGCGAACTGGCTGCCGGTGGCTAGCGCGCCCTTCAATCTGATGCTGCGGTTGTATTCCCCGAAGGAGGAGGTCACCGCCGGCCAATGGACTGCGCCGCCCGTGAAACGACTGTGATCGACAGCGCCCAACACCTCAGATATGCGGAGCAGAACATGATTCGAAATACCCTGGCAGGCATCGGCCTACTGGCAGGGCTGGCCCTCGTACCTGCCATCGCAAACGCGATGTCCCAGCAGGAAACCTATGAAATCGCGCGCGAAGCCTACGTTTACGCCTATCCCATCGTGACGATGGAGACAACCAGGCGCCAGGCGACCAACGTCGCGGATGCCACCAGCATTTCCATGCGGGCGCCGCTCAACGAGTTTGCCCATGTGCGCACCTATACTAAGGGTGAGACCCGTGATGTGGTGCGCTTGAACTTCGACACGCTGTATTCGTCCGCCTGGGTCGATCTCGGCAAGGAGCCTGTGGTGCTGTCGGTCCCGGACATGGCCAACCGTTACTACCTGCTGCCCATGCTGGACATGTGGACAGACGTTTTTGCCATGGTCGGTTCACGTACGACCGGCTCGAACGCCGGTCATTACGCCATCGTGGCGCCCGGCTGGAAGGGCACGCTGCCGGCCGGAGTCGAGAAGATCGTCGCACCGACGTCGGTGATCTGGATCCTGGGCCGCACGCAGACCAACGGGCCGGCCGACTATGAAAACGTACGCAGGATCCAGGACGGCTACACCCTCACGCCATTGAGCCGCTGGGGCAAACCCCAGGCGCCGCGTGTTGCCGGGGCGGTCGACGGATCAATCGACAACAAGACCGCGCCGGCCCAACTGGTCAACGCCCTGGATGGGGTCACCATGCTCGGCAAGCTGGCTCAGTTGATGGCCAAGTACCCACCCCACGCCAATGATTATCCGATTCTTGCCCGCATGCATCGCATCGGTCTGGAGCCAGGCAAACCGTTCGACCCGGCAAAACTTGACGCGCAGACGGTGAAAACCATCAACACGGCAGGCCAGGACGCACTTGAGGGGTTGCGCCAGGCGAGCAAACGGCGCTTTGGGCTCGAGCAGAAGAATGGCTGGGCATCGGCACTGAGAACCGTCGGCACCTATGGCACGGCTTACGATATGCGTGCCCGGGCCTCCCTGATCGGATTGGGGGCCAATCTGCCCGAGGATGCGATTTATCCCGCCACCTTCACCGACGCTGACGGCAAACCCTACAACGGCGGCAACCGATACGTGATGCACTTCGACAAAGACAGCCTGCCACCGGCCAAAGCGTTCTGGTCGATCACGTTGTATGACGCCGATGGCTACCAGGTACCCAATGCCCTGGACCGTTTTGCCCTCGGCGATCGCGACAAGCTCGCCTTCAATCCGGACGGTTCGCTGGATCTTTACGTCCAGAACGAATCGCCCGGCGCCGACAAGCAAGCCAACTGGCTGCCGGCCCCCAAGGCGGCGTTCAACCTGGTGATGCGCCTTTATTCGCCTGGCAGCGAGATGCGCGACGGCACCTGGGCGCCACCGCCGGTCAGGCACATTCAGTGAGGCGGGTGCGAGGGCCCCTCGCGGGCGCCCTCGTCACACAAATATTCTCGTAGCAAGGAAATAAGCAGCATGCGCCTGGACAATAAAGTGGCCCTCGTGACCGGTGGCGGATCGGGCATGGGCCTGGCCTTTACACAACGTTTTGCCGAAGAGGGCGCCATTGTCTTCTTCACCGACATTAACGAACGGGCTGGCCGGGAAGTGGAACAGCGCCTGACAACAGCCGGTCTTGCGGTTGTATTCCTGGCGCAGAACGTCGCACTGGAATCGGACTGGATGCGGGTGCTGGAGCACATCCGAGAGGTGTCCGGTCGTCTCGACGTACTGGTGAACAATGCCGGCATCGGAACCCTGAACAACATCGAGACCTGTACCGTCGAGGACTTCGACCGGATTCTGGACGTCAACCTCAAAAGTGTGTTCCTGGGCTGTAAACACGGCATTGAGCTGATGAAGGAGCAGGGCGGGTCGATCATCAATGTCGCGTCGATTGCGGCGATCTGCGGTGAACCCAATGCGCTCGCCTACAGCGCCTCGAAGGGGGCCGTGCGTTTATTGACCAAATCGGTGGCGCTGCACTGCGCGCAAAGGGGCTACGCCATTCGCGTCAACAGCCTGCACCCCGGTTATATCGAAACTCCACTGCTGGCGGGCAGTAGCGGTTCGACCAGGCTATCGGCAGACGAGGTAGTGGCAACCCGTACGCGAATCGCCGGCGAAATCCCGTTAAAGCGACGCGGTACTCCCGACGAAGTCGCCGGTGCGGTCGTCTATCTGGCGAGCGACGAGTCGACTTATGTCACCGGCACCGAGCTGGTCGTCGACGGCGGCTATTCGTGCCATTGAATGCTTGCAGGTGCAGAGACTTACTGTAACCAGCACTGAACCGACAGGCGCCCTGCAGCACGCGCAATCTGATTGATGGCTGCCACCTGAGTCGGGTGGTACGCCATCGTCACCCCCTTGATTTACTGACGCCAAGCGGCCGCATGTGCAGCCGTATCAAGCGGCGTCTGCGTGTGATCGGCACACCAACTGCCGCCCTGAACGACGAGGAACACCATGAGTGATATTTCCCCTGTGGAAGGGTTCGAGGCTTATCCCACCCGTCCCGGTTTCATACGCCATAACGGCGGTTTCTTCCTGCACTGCGAGCGTCCCGTGATTGGCGCGCGCATCACCGAGGAACACCTCAATCCGTTGCGCATTGCCCACGGAGGCTTCCTGGCGACCCTGGCCGATACCTCGTTCGGTGCGGTATTGCGGCGCCAGTACGACCTGCCGGTAGCACCGGTGACAGTGAACCTGAACATCGACTACCTGGGGGCCGTGCGTGAAGGAGACTGGGTCGAGGTATACGTCACGGTTCACAAGTTCGGTCGCACGGTCATCAACGCCAGTTGCGAGCTGAAAGTCGGTGACCGGCTGGCCTTGCGCGCCCACGGCAACTTCATGGTCTGGACCGGCGAGATTCCCGCAGTCAAGTGACGACAAGCGTGGCCCCATAACAAAAAAGAGATCGATTCAATGTATCTGACCCAATCGCTGCAACGTTCCCTGCAACAGTCGCCGGACCACACTGCCACCGTGTTCGGCGAGCGACGGCGTACTTTCCGCCAGTTCGCCGACCGGGTCGCCCGGCTGGCCGGTGCCCTGCAGCGATTGGGCATGGCCGGCGGCGACCGCGTCGGCATGCTGGCACTCAACTCCGACCGCTATCTGGAATACGTGATGGGCGTGTGGTGGGGCGGCGGTGTGCTCAACCCGGTGAACGTGCGCTGGAGCGTGGCCGAAATCGTCTATTCGCTGGATGATTGCGACACCGGCATCCTGATCGTCGATGATCAGTTCCTGCCCATGATCGACGCCATTCGCAGCAAGGCCGCGCGCGCGCCAGTCTTCATCCATGCAGGTGAACAGACGACGCCCCCGGGTGTGCTGTCGTTCGAGCAGTTGATCGCCGAAGGCCCGGCCATTGCCGATGCCGGCCGTGGTGGCGAGGACCTGGCCTGCATCATGTACACCGGCGGCACCACCGGTTTCCCCAAGGGTGTCATGCAATCGCATCGCAATCTGTGGTCGGCCGGCATGCAACGCATGACGGAAATGCCACCGCTGCGCGGCGGTAGCAACCTGCACATTGCGCCGTTTTTCCACATCGCCGGCCTTGCACGCGCCGTTGTCCAGTTTCTGGGCGGGGAGACCCACGCCATCGTTGCCGCTTTCGAGCCGGAGCTGGTGTTGCGCACCATCGAGCGCGAGCGCATCAACGAGACGCTGATGGTGCCGACCATGATCCAGATGCTGTTGGCCCACCCGGACTTCGCCCGTTACGACCTCAGCAGCCTGACCCGAATGGCATACGGGGCCTCGCCGAGTGCCGGCGCGATGATCGAGGAGGTGCGTGCCAAGCTGCCATGGGTGGAACTCTCCCACTCCTATGGCCTGACCGAAGCGTGCCCGATTGTCTCCACCAACCCGCCGGAGAACCACAGCGCCGAGGCCATCGCCAGCGGCCTGTCCAAATCGGTGGGGCGCAGCTGCGTCGGCGTCAGCGTGAAGATCGTTGATGAGCAGGGCGAGGAACTGCCCCGTGGCCACGTGGGTGAAATTACCGTGCAGGGTGCGAACATCATGCAAGGCTACTGGAACAAACCCGAAGAAACCGCCAAGGCGTTGCGCAACGGCTGGCTGCACACCGGCGACGGCGGTTATGTGGATGAACAGGGCTATTTGTTCATCGTCGACCGTATCAAGGACATGATCGTCAGCGGCGGCGAGAACGTGTATTCGGCGGAGGTCGAAAACGTCATCCTGCGCCACCCGTCGGTGGCCATGTGCGCGGTCATCGGCATTCCTCATGCGCAATGGGGCGAGGCGGTACACGCTGTCGTGGTGCGCAAGCCCGGCTGCGAGTTGAGCGAGGACGACATTCGCCTTCACTGTCGCGAGTACATCGCCGGCTACAAATGCCCCAAGACCGTGGAATTTCGCGAGACGATGCCATTGAGCGGTGCCGGCAAGATTCTCAAGCGCGAACTGAGAGATCCACACTGGGTGGCGGAACAAGGCAAAACCCGCTGAAAACCACCCAGGGCCGTGACGCGACACTGTGAGCGACACGGCCGTACAAGTCATGCACCTACGCTTGCCTGGCGACCGCCTGCAAACACTCGACAAATCTCTGGGCAAGCGGCGTGAGCAGCGTGCCCTTGCGCATGATGATGCTCATTTCAAGAGCAGGTTGAGTCTGTTCCAGCTGGATCTGCTGCAACCCGAAACAGTCGATGCTGTCGGCCAGTACCCGTGAAAACATGACCAGGGAATCCGTACCGATCACCAGGCCCAGCGCAATGGCGAAGGATGAGCACTGGATCATCCGGCGTGGCAGCGGCAGCCCGGCATTCTCGAACATGGCCTCCGTCACGCTGTGCTGGAAGCCGCCCGAAGGCACGGTGCTCAACCATTGCGCGTCGGTCAACTCAGCGAGTTGGCGCGCGCTGGCCAGCGGATGTCCTGCCCGCGCCATCACGACAAACTCAGTCGAGAACAAGGGCATGCTGATCAGGTCGTCCCCCAGCATGTCAGGCAGTACGTGGGAAACGACAAAATCAAGCGACCCATCGCGCAGATGCTGTGCCGCCTGTGGGAACTTGACTTCCATGAGCGTCAATTCGGCATCCGGAGCGTCTTTCTGGAATTGCACCAGCGCCTTGGGCAACAGGCTCAAGGCAATGGTCGAGGTCGCGCTCACGGTGACCTTGCCGCGCAGGTTGTTTTTCAACTGATCGAGTTCTTCCCGCGCGCGTCGCACATCTTCAAGGATCTGGTGGGCACGGGTTTGCAGTGCGATGCCATATTCGGTCAGTTCGATTCCCTGCACATTGCGCGTCATCAGGACAACGCCCAGATCACTTTCAAGCTCCTGGACACTGCGAGTGACGGCCGGTTGTGTCAGGTTCAGGCAGCGAGCGGCGGCACGCAGGCTCTTTTCTTCGGCGACGGTAACGAACACCTGTAACTGGGCTATTTTCATGGCTTTTTTTGAGGCGCCTGATGATAAATAATTTTGATCGCTATCAAAAAAATTACATCTTTTCAGAGCGCTCGGCAAACTCTACTGTGGCCTCGCACCCCCGCCCGGCGGGGACATCACAAAGAGAAGCCAAGCGATATGGACACTACTCAACGTTACTGTGAGGTCGCCGACCTCGCCGACTCGACCGAAGATCTGCGCGCGATACGCCACCACCTGCATCAGCATCCCGAGCTTGCCTATGAAGAACGGGAGACGGCCGCGCTGGTGGCAAGCAAACTGGAGCAGTGGGGTTACACAGTGACCACCGCCGTCGGGCAAACCGGTGTCGTCGGTTCGCTGACGGTTGGCGACGGTCCACGCAGCATCGGTATCCGCGCCGACATGGATGCCTTGCCCATTCTTGAACAAACCGGTTTGCCGTATGCCAGTCGGCATCCCGGCAAGATGCATGCGTGCGGCCATGACGGCCATACGACCATGCTGCTGGGAGCCGCCCGCTACCTGGCGCAGACGCGGAACTTCTCCGGCACCGTGCATCTTTACTTCCAACCGGCCGAGGAGCACGGGATCAAGAGCGGTGCGCTGAGCATGATCAACGACGGCTTGTTCGAGCGTTTTCCCTGTGACGCAGTGTTCGGACTGCATAACCATCCGGGGGCGCCGGCCGGCACCCTGTTGTTTCGCCGCGGACCGCTGCAGGCGGCAGGCGACAATGTCTATATCACCATCAAGGGCAACGGTGGCCATGCGGCACGGCCGCATCTGACGGTCGATCCGGTGGTGGTGGCCTCCAGCATCGTGATGGCCTTGCAAACCGTCGTGGCGCGCAATGTCGAGCCAACGCAGCCAGCGGTGGTGACGGTCGGCGTGCTGCAGGCCGGTACCGCCAACAATGTCATCCCCGGTAGCGCCAGGCTTGAATTGAGCGTGCGTTCGTTCAGTCCAGAGGTGCGTGCCTTGCTCAAGTCGCGTATCACCGATCTGGTGCAGCAGCAGGCCGCCAGCTACGGCGCCGAGGTCGAAATCGACTACCTCATGGGCTACCCGGTGGTGATCAACAGCGACCGCGAAACCGAATTCGCCATTGCGGTGGCACAAGAGCTGGTCGGGGCCGACAAGGTGGTGCCGCATACAGAGCTTTTGATGGGCAGCGAGGACTTCGCCTACATGCTGCAAGCCCGCCCTGGCTGCTTTCTGCGCCTTGGCAACGGTGTCGGCGAAGACGGCTGCATGGTCCACAACCCCGGCTATGACTTCAACGACAGCAACCTGCCGATCGGCGCGGCTTACTGGGCGCGTCTGGTCGAGCGATTCCTGGCGCAGCCCTGATCTCGAGTCGTCGTACAAACCACATCGAGCCTTCGGTGTGCCCCATTGCCAGCCTCTCACAACGCGTACAACACCCAGGCTGGTCTCACCTCAAAGCACGGCTTTGAATGAACGTGTCTACGGAGATTCCAATGAACAAGCTGCTCATTTCGCTCGTCCTGTTTCTGGCTGCCGGCGGCGTCCATGCCAAGGATTGGACCGTCATCCGCTTCGGGGTCGACCCCAGTTACGCGCCGTTCGAGTCGAAGGCGCCCGACGGTACGCTGACAGGGTTCGACATCGATATCGGCAACGCCATCTGCGCCCAGCTCAAGGCTCGATGCGTCTGGGTGGAAAGCCCTTGGGACAGTGTCATTCCGGGGCTGAAGGCGAAGAAATTCGACGGCATTCTGTCGTCGATGAGCGTGACCGAAAAGCGCCTTCAGCAAATCGACTTCTCGGACAAGATCTACCACACCCCCTCCAATCTGGTGGCCCGGAAGGGCGCAGACATCCAGCCCAACATCGAGTCGCTCAAGGGCCGGCATATCGGCGTGGAGATGGGTTCGACCCAGGAAGCGTTCGCCAAGGCCAACTGGGCGCCCGGCGGTGTCATCGTGATGTCGTACCAGAATCAGGACCTGGTGTATCAGGACCTGCTGTCAGGGCGACTGGATGCGGCCCTGCAGGATTCGGTGCAAGCGGACATGGGCTTTTTGAAGACCGAGCAAGGCCGTGATTTCGCATTTGCCGGCGCGCCGGTACAGGATACGAAAACCCTGGGTGTCGGGGCCTCCATCGGCTTGCGCAAGGAAGACACCGATTTGAAACAGGCCATCAACGCAGCCCTGGCGGAAATTCACCGCAACGGCACATACGAAAAGATCCAGGCCAAGTACTTCGACTTCGATATCAACAACGGATAGCCCCTCCAGACACAGGGATCGGTTTACGAAGCCAGGGGAGGGCGTTTCGCACCCTCCTGGCGGCGGAAGAACGACAAAGCGACCAAATGCCTAATCCGGTATATACAGGTAAGCATCGGTGCATTAAAGTCGACCGGGCACCTCGACCTGTGCGCCACTCGGGTCGAGGTGTTTGCATTGTTATCGCGTGATCCCGGCTCCACGAACCGTACCCGTGCGCCACAAGCGCTCATGTTGGTCTTCAGGAAAAAAACAATGAAAAAATATTTCCGACCCTTCCTGCAGCGGCGCCCTGCGTGCCCGCCGCCCGCGCCAAAGGGGGTGTTCAATGCTAGATAACCTGCTGCAGATTCTGGGACTGTCAGGCTTCAGCCTGAAGGGCTTCGGTCCGCTGTTGCTGCAAGGCTCCTGGATGACGGTCAAGTTGTCCTTCCTGTGCCTGCTGGTGAGTGTGGGCCTGGGCCTGATCGGTGCCAGTGCCAAACTGTCGGGATCGGCGCTGTTGCGTATGCCTGCACAGGCCTACACCACGCTGATCCGTGGCGTACCGGACCTGGTGCTGATGCTGTTGATCTTCTACAGCCTGCAAACCTGGCTGACCAACCTGACCGAAGCCATGGACTGGGGCTATATCGAAATCGACCCGTTCAGTGCCGGGGTCATCACATTGGGCTTCATCTACGGGGCGTATTTCACTGAAACCTTCCGCGGCGCCATCCTCGCCGTGCCACGCGGGCAGATGGAAGCGGCCACCGCCTACGGCCTGACTCGGGCCCAGCGCTTCCGCCTGGTGGTGTTCCCGCAAATGATGCGCTTCGCCCTGCCGGGCATCGGCAATAACTGGATGGTCATCCTCAAGGCCACCGCGCTGGTGTCGATCATTGGCCTGGCCGATCTGGTCAAGGTGGCTCAGGACGCCGGCAAAAGTTCCTATCAACTGTTCTTCTTCCTGGTGCTGGCCGCCTTGATCTACCTGGTGGTCACCACCGTCTCGAACTACGTGTTGCGTCGCCTGGAAATCTTCTACTCGGCAGGCACCCGGGAGGCCGTACGATGATTGAGCTACTGCAGGAATACTGGAAACCCTTTCTCTTTCAAGACGGCAACCAGATCACCGGCCTGGCCATGACCCTCTGGTTGCTCAGCGCCTCGATCTTCTTCGGCTTCGTGATGTCGGTGCCGTTGTCGATCGCCCGGGTGTCTAGCACTGTCTGGGTGCGCTGGCCGGTGCAGTTCTATACCTACCTGTTTCGCGGCACGCCGCTGTATATACAGCTTTTGATCTGCTACACGGGTATCTACAGCATCGCTGCGGTACGCGCGCAACCGATGCTCGACGCCTTCTTCCGCGACGCCATGAACTGCACCATCCTGGCCTTCGCCCTGAACACCTGCGCCTACACCACGGAGATATTCGCCGGGGCGATCCGCAGCATGAATCATGGCGAAGTCGAGGCGGCCAAGGCCTACGGCCTGCGTGGCTGGAGACTCTATACCTACGTCATCATGCCGTCGGCCTTGCGCCGCTCGTTGCCGTACTACAGCAACGAGGTGATCCTGATGCTGCACTCGACCACCGTGGCCTTTACCGCAACCATCCCGGACATCCTCAAGGTCGCCAGGGACGCCAACTCGGCCACCTTCCTGACCTTCCAGTCCTTCGGTATCGCTGCCGCGATCTACCTGGCAGTCACTTTCTCTCTGGTCAGCCTGTTCCGCCTGGCTGAACGCCGCTGGTTGTCTTTCCTTGGCCCGGCTCATTAATTCAGGAGGCTTGCACATGTACAAACTGACCGTTGAAAACCTGCACAAAAGCTACGGCAACCATGAAGTCCTCAAGGGCGTTTCGCTGAACGCCAGGACGGGCGATGTGATCAGCCTGATCGGTGCCAGTGGATCGGGCAAAAGCACCTTTTTGCGCTGCATTAACTTCCTGGAAACACCCAACGATGGCGCCATGACCCTGGACAATCAGCCGATTCGCATGGTCCATGACCGGCACGGCATGCGCGTGGCCGACGCCGATGAACTGCAGCGCCTGCGTACCCGCCTGGCCATGGTGTTCCAGCACTTCAACCTGTGGAGCCACATGACGGTGCTGGAGAACATCACCATGGCCCCGCGCCGCGTGCTGGGGGTCAGCAAGAAAGACGCCGAGGAGCGGGCGCGGCGCTATCTGGACAAGGTCGGCCTGCCGGCGCGGGTCGCCGAGCAATATCCGGCGTTTCTTTCGGGCGGCCAGCAACAGCGGGTCGCCATCGCCAGGGCGTTGAGCATGGAGCCGGAAATCATGCTGTTCGATGAACCGACCTCGGCCCTGGACCCGGAACTGGTGGGGGAGGTGCTCAAGGTGATTCAGGGGCTGGCCGATGAAGGCCGGACCATGATCATGGTGACCCACGAGATGAGTTTTGCCCGCAAGGTGTCCAATCAGGTGCTGTTCCTGCACCAGGGGCGTGTGGAAGAGCAGGGCGCGCCCGAGGATGTGTTGGGCAACCCCAAGAGCGAGCGCTTGCAGCAGTTCCTCAGCGGCAACCTGAAGTAAGACCCGCAGCCTCCCCCTGTAGGAGCGAGCATGCTCGCGATGAAAGTCCGGACAACGCTGGCATTCAGACAGCCAGCGTTATCGTTGGCCACCATCGCGAGCATGCTCGCTCCTACAAATGCATTTCTAAATCCAGTCATTTCCCCGGCAGCGGACTAAAAACACGCTTGATGCAAAATTCACTTGATTAAGCTTGTATATACATGATTGTATTTATACATCCGCTGTATCAACAACCCGACGTAACAGGCCATAACAAGAGGACTTCCAGTGAGCAAGCCAACCCCCGCTTCATCGACAAAGCGCCGCGACGTTGAAATCCGCGCTGCCCGCGGTAACAAGCTGACCGCCAAGAGCTGGCTGACCGAAGCGCCGCTGCGCATGCTGATGAACAACCTCGACCC